>JAGQWV010000472.1 GCA_020437045.1 Saprospiraceae bacterium
CACCGTGGAGCACCCGATTTTATTGCTCTTTTCACTCTCATTGCGAAAACCCAATGCATAATCCCGGTTAAAATTGAATGGATTGTGACGATCTTACTATGAACTGATTTGCCTGGGGATAAGGGTGGTCTCCAGGGTATAATTGCCCTGGGAAGTGATCAAAATTACGTAATGCTAATAATATTCTTCTTCGTTGTGTAATGGAGAAATTATTGATATGCGAAGTTTCCCGTCACCTGATGAAATGGACATTTTTTCTTGCCAAGAATTGCTAAAGGAATTCAGTTTATAATTTGCTTTTATTTCCGTGGATCAATAAGTGTCTGACCATCCAATGTAAATCATTTCCATAAATACCAAAAATCCCTGATTATGGGATTGTCAAGAGTGGAACTGTGGCACGTTTATTTTACGCCAAAGGAAAGCACATGTCAAAAACCGTGGGTCCTCCGGGTTGCGATTGAATATTTATTTTTCCATTTAAATAATTAACTCTTGACCGGATATTCTGCAGACCGAGACCCATTTGTTTAAGCTCAGAAGGAATGAATCCTACACCGTTATCTTCGACAACAAGTTCGAGGATTTCATGATCTACTGAAAGTTGAATAATCATTTCGGTGGCATTCGCATGCTTTAAAACATTTTGACTGAGTTCCTGGAGGATCCGGTAAATGCCTATTTGCATTTGGTCGGAAAGCTCTAAATTTTTCAGATCAAGAAAATAGGGAGTTACCCTGACATTACCCTGGTTATTGATATGCGTAGTAAGATCTTCAATTGCCGATTGCAGATCCATATTGATTAAGGCATCAGGCATCATATCATGTGAAATACGGCGCACTTCATCGGATGCCTCCGCGACAATTATTTGAGCCTTGACCCATGAAGAATCCTTTTCCAGAGAAGCGACGGACTCGGAGGTTTTGCTTAATAGCAATTTTGCAGAAGTGAGTAATGATCCTAAGCTATCGTGAAGATCCGCGGCTATTCTCCTGCGTTCTTGTTCTTCTCCTTTTAGCATATAGTCGAGCGCAACGATTTTTTGTTCTTGTTCCAGCTGGTGAATTTTTTCATTTTTTAGCTGGTTATCTCTACGGGCAAGTTCATATTTGTGTAAATGCCTTTTTCTCAAATAGAGAATAATTGCCATTCCCAGAAATAACAACCCAATGAGGGTTGCGGATAAAATATTTCTTCTTTTTTGTTGCTGTAGTAATTCAATTTCCTGTTGAGCAATTTTGTAGTCTTTTTCCACCGACAGGTATTTGGTTTCCATTTCTTTTTGGAAACGGATCTGATTTTCATCATTACGCACAGCGCTCAATTTTTGAAATTCTTCCAAATGGGTGAGTGCCAACTTTGCATTATCTTGTTTTTTAAATTGTATGCTCCTAAGTCGATGAAATTCCTGCAGTAATTCCGTATAGTCAGTTTCCCGTAGCAATGAGTCAATTTTGTTTAATTCATTTTCGAGTTCATCGTAATCCTCCCTTATTTCATCAATCTTTGCCAGGGTCAAATGCAATTCTCCTCTATACCACGTTGGTAGATCTATGTTTTGTCTGGTTGATAGGGGTGACAAGATTGCAAAAGAGGAGTCATACCGCTCGAGATCAAAAAGGAAAGTGCCTTCCGAAAGTTGACAAAGGATGAGATCGGATTCACTATCGATCGCTTTGTATAGATCTTCAGCTTTCTTAATTACGCTATAAGCCTGGGCTGCACTATCCAGTTTTCCATAAGCAGCTGCCATATTAAAGTAGATATTGGCCATACCCATGCTATCATTTTGTGCTTTTCTGATGACCATCGATTCCGAATATATTTTTAAGGCTTCATCATACCTTTCCAGGTTTCGATAAAATATGCCCAGATTATTAAGTAGAATCCCACGTTTCGAATCCTGACCATTCTCCCGGCAGATTTTAACTGCGTCCAGGTAGGGCTCGATGGCCATTCCGATTTTATCTTGCCAATAAAACAACGCACCACGATTGATGAGAAAATCAATTTTAGTCTCAGGAGATGCTCCGGTCCTATCAATTAGATCAAGTCCCATCTGATTGACTTCCAGTCCCTTCTCCACTTCACCCATCCGGCCATAATTGACACTGAGTGTTTTCCAGATCTTTAGTAGACCTTTATTAAAATGTAATTTTCTGGCCAGCGAATCACCTTGCAATAGAAAAGGTATTGACCGGGCATATTCCTGTTGATTGTGAAACAGCCTTCCTAATTCATTATACGCATTGACTGCATGAGTGTCCTGATGTTCGTGTATTACCTGCAACAGAGAATCCTGTGAGGCCCAGCTATTAAGAGCCCAAAAGATCAGAATAATTAGTGGATAGCTTCTCATATGATGCCCATATCTCTTGCTTTTGATAATAGTGACGTAACATTTTTAACATTAAATTTTTGCATCAAATGTTTTCGGTGCGTGCGAACTGTATGGAAACTAATAAATAGCTTTTCTGAGATTTCTTTGCTGTTTGAGCCATTGCCCAATTCTTTCAGGACCTCTTTTTCCCGGCTGGTTAATGCAAGATTAAACGGAAGTTTACTTCTTTCATTACGCAGAATTTCCTGGAGCTGTCTACTAATAAATTGTTTACCTGACATGCAACTTGATATGGCCTCAAGGATCACCTTCTTTCCTTCATCTTTCAACACATATCCTGACACGCCCAGGTTTAACATGCGATTCACATAGCTTGGTTGTTTATACATGCTTAGTGCGATTACATGAATGTCAGGATATTTTTTCAAGATTATTTCCATAGCCTCGATACCGTTCATCCGCGGCATATTGATGTCCATAAGCACCAAATCAATGGCACTATCCGCCAGCCGGTGGATGACTTCCTCTCCATTGGAGCACTTGGCAACAACTTCTATATCTTCTTCTGCATTGAGTAAGGATTCTAATCCATCCAATAGAACTTGGTGGTCGTCGGCGATCAGAATGCGAATCATCAGAATTAAGTTAGTAAAAGGTAAATATAATAGTTCGCCGACTTTTGCTTCGAACAGCGAAAGTCGAAACCCCGATTTATCACCATGTTTATCGGATACACGATATAGACCAGTAGCTGCAAACGCCAAAATAGAATTTTTATCGGTAAAAAGGAGTAATTGATCTATTAAATCGATCGTAAAGAAGTAAGACCCTATCGGCTATTACGAAGAACTTCGTATCTTTGCAAGATTAGACTCGAGATCACTTGTATTTTAAACATACTTTATCATATTATCGGAAGATCCCATGGTCTTTGTGGTACCAGTAAGGCGCTGCCAGGTATTAAGAACAGTGCTCCTGATGATATGACGGATTATTAATTTGTAGATTTCTTTCAACCAATTAACCAATCGGAAAAATGCTGAAGAACTATTGGCGTATAACCCTAAGAGGATTGAAAAGGCAACCGGGTTATGCCCTACTGAATATAGTGGGATTAACCATCGGTGTTGCGGCCACACTCTTAATTTTGCTCTATGTGATCAATGAATTTCGCTATGATCGATTTCATGAAAAGCATGACCGGATCTATCGGGTCTCTGCTGATGTGACCGAACCGGATGATGCTTTTCGTTGGGCGGTTACCCAATCTCCTTTAGGGCCACAATTAAAAACAGATTATCCGGAGGTAGAACAGTTTGTGCGGTTTATTCCAAACGGTGAAACCAGATTGGAATATGGAGAAAAAACATTTTTGGAAGAAAAAGTTTTTCTGGCCGATTCCACAGTTACGGAGGTATTTTCCTTTAATTTTTTAATGGGGGATCTTAAAAAGGCCCTATATGAACCCAATTCGATTATTTTATCCAAAACAGTGGCTGATCGTATTTTTGCTAAGGAGAACCCGATGGGCCATATCCTTAGAACAGCGAGTGGCCGGGACTATCAAGTAACAGGAGTATATCAGGATTTCCCTTCCTATGCCCATCTGATCCCCAATGCGATTATTTCTGCCAATTCATTGGAAAACTTGAAGAATCCTAATCCAGGTGCCTGGGGTGGATTTGGAATATATAATTATGTCTTGCTTAAGGAAGGGACAGATCCGAAGGTTTTTGAAAGTAAGCTAAGTGATGTCGTAAAAAATCATGTTGCTGTTATTTTTGATCAATTTAAAATCAAAATAAAATATGAATTGATTAACCTGGCAGATATTCATTTGTCTTCTGATTTTGAGGGAGAACCGGAACCCGTAGGAGAAATGGGTTTTATCTACATTTTTGGAGCTATTGCTGTTTTTATGTTATTAATTGCCTGTATTAATTACATGAATTTAGCAACAGCCCGGGCGACAAAGAGAGCGATGGAAGTGGGTATCCGGAAAGTGTTGGGTAGTGAGCGTCAGCAATTGATAGGACAATTTTTGACGGAATCCGTTCTTTTTTCTATGTTTTCTCTAATGCTTAGCTTTTTATTAGTTTATCTATTGCTGCCTGTTTTCAATCAGGCGTTTGACCTTCAGCTATCGCGATCTCAATTATTTTCAGTTCCAATTATACTGGGTGCTTTTGTTATCCTACTTTTTACGGGAGTTCTCGGAGGTAGTTATCCGGCTTTCTATCTATCGGGATTTCGACCGATCCAGGTTTTAAAAGGAAAATTGGCCAAGGGCACCGGTAATCCCCGGTTGAGGGAAACATTGGTTACGGTACAATTTGCGATTACCTTATTTATGATCATTGGTACGGGAATCATCTATGACCAAATGAATTATTTACGTAATAAGGAACTGGGATTTGATAAGGACCATCTAATGTCTTTCAGTCTTCAAAGCCGTAGTGATGTCGAAAAATATCCAGTATTACGTCAGAAATTATTGCAAAACCCCAAGGTTAAAGAAGTGGCCTCATCGACCAGCCGGCCTGGCAGAGGATTTGACAAACAGGTGATGAAAGTGGAAAATTCTCAGGGCATCTCTGAGGCATACGGTGTTGATTTTCTCGCGGTTGATTTTGAGTTTTTTCCAACCATGAATATTGATTTTATAAAAGGTCGAAATTTTAGTCGTGAATTTGGCACGGATAGTACTTTAGCTGCGATTGTCAATGAATCAATGGTGAAACGTATGGGATGGGATGATCCAATTGGCAAGAAAATCCAGTTTGAGGGAAACGATTCATTGCCTCCGGCAAAAGTGATTGGTGTGGTTAAGGATTTCCATCAACAATCGTTGTATGAGCCGATTTCACCTTTAGCCTTCCTGCCTAATTTTGAAAATCCGGAAATTATTGTTAGAATGAATCCGCAGGGTAGCAATGATATTGCCGGTATTATTAGCAGCATAGAAAAAGCATGGAATGAAACCTATCCCGGCAGTCCATTCGAGTATGAATTTGTCGATGCCGCATTTATGGACTTGTATCATGCGGATCAAATCCGGGCAAGAATATTTACCTTGTTTAGTATTCTAATGATTGTAATTGCCTGTCTTGGTCTTCTAGGACTAGCCTCTTTTACCGCTGAGCAGAGGACTAAAGAAATTGGAGTTAGGAAAATACTAGGCGCTGATATTTCAAATCTCGTGATTATTTTAACTAAAAATTTTGTTTTATTGGTGGTTTTAGGTAGCATACCTGCATTTATTGCAGCCTGGTACTTTATGAATAAATGGTTGGATACTTTTTCTTATCACACCTCTATGAACTACGGTATCTTTATTGCAGCACTGGTGATGGTGATTTTGGTGACCGTTCTGACCACCAGTTATCATGCGGTCAAGGTAGCAGTGAGAAATCCGGTAGAATCGTTGAGGCAGGAATAAAGGGAGTTACGGGATATGCGTGATAATTTATAAGTTGTACTGTAGCTCACAGACCACCAGATACTGAATTGGCTTATAGATGTTGTCACCTTTATACCTTATTGCAATCAACTTCTGCAATGATTAAATTTTTTAGAAAAATTAGACAAAATTTGCTTTCAGCAGGTGACCGTGAAAAAGTATTTGAAATATGCAATTGGAGAAATTATTCTTGTGGCTATTGGCATTTTGATTGCACTGTGGGTTAACGATTGGAATGAAAATCGAAAGAATAAAGTAGCTGAGAATAAATACCTTATAGCATTGCTGGAAGACTATGAGGACAACCTTCGTATATCTGTTGTAATCATCAATAGAATTGAAAATAGCCTCCCTTATCTAATATCATTAATTGAACAGTCCTCTCTTGAAAAACCAAACATTTCGGTAGATTCATTAAACAATGCTATTTCGAAACTAAATAGTATGCCCTCTTATAGAAGTACTGACAGGACTTATAATAATTTGGTGGGATCCGGAGATTTAAAGTTAATTCAAAATGATTCGCTTAAAACCAATTTGGCAAAATATTATAAATTACTTTATATTTTAAATCTCGTCCAGGAGACTCACGAAATGGAGCTTGTTCAGTCTTTTCAACCATACATAATGGAATATATGGATTTTCAAGCAGTTAAGCCAACCAGAAATGAGGATTTTAAATTACCTGAATCCGTAGAAGAGAATAAAATACTGGAGATTATGGGAACTAGAAAATTTAGAAATATCGTGACCCTTAAATGGGCGATTTTAACTGACCTATTGGATTTAAACAAAGATTTGCTACAAATGAGGTTATTGTTGATCAATTAAGAAGCTTGATAAAGTTAAATTAATAGCTCAACAGTGTTGTTTGCATAATTGCAGCAGAAGTCCCTAAAGGCGGAATACTTGAACTTGTCTCTAATCAGAGAATCAGGCAAATGAATTATCTTGATAATTAATTGAATGATTGATCTGAATTAACTGTTGCCACTTAGCCACTGAATACTTTTAGCCAGCATTAGGATTTATACACGGTCAGTGCAGTAAAGTATTTACTACAATTCTTCGACTTATGTGCAAAGAAACTTAGGCTGAAGTTTTAATCTTAAGTGTATAAAACAGAAAACCGATGGCCAAAAGAAGGTGGATTCCGAAAGCAGTACCCACCTGACTGGGATCTAAGATACCTTGAGACCAGCCATATAGATTGGCAGGCAATATCAGCAGATGATAGAGCATATTGAACAATAGAATAATTTTCATCGACTTTGAATCCCCATGATTTCGAACAAAGAAATTCAAATAGCCCATACTCAGGTTGCAGGCTCCGGCTTCACGAATCATCATGATCATTACAGGAGTGACCGTCATACCAAAACCTGACGCAATCTTATCGGGAAAAAATAGACACATGACACCAATAAGGGTACTTAAAATGGCAGTGATAATTAAGAAAATTGATCGTTTCTTATGGTTGATTTGAGATTTTTAGGTCTTTAATTTTTTGTCTTTTCCAGAACAGATGCCGTGCCTGTCTGTACTTATAAAATTGAAGATTCTTCAAGATAAGATTAAAGGCAATTGGTAGGTGACTTGGGCCCCTACTTTATTTTCTTAAAATTCTTCTTTTGACAATTGAGACTGACTACTACCCCTTGCCCACTTACGAA
This sequence comes from Saprospiraceae bacterium, assembly GCA_020437045.1. Taxonomy (GTDB): domain Bacteria; phylum Bacteroidota; class Bacteroidia; order Chitinophagales; family Saprospiraceae; genus JABDMH01. The sequence goes on from JAGQWV010000472.1 coordinate 7,478, forward strand.
CCGCTTGTATCTCTTAACTTAACAGCAAGGATTTCAGATGGTTGATTTCTGATTACACCAGCCAGGCAAATCGCTCGTAAAAGATTGCAAAGGAAAGGTAAATTAGGAATCAGTGATTTTGAGTAAACAAAAAATGGTCCGGAAATCCCTAATTTGAAATTATTTGAAATTGAGTGTTCATATCAATCCCGGACACATCGCACCGAATATCCAAGCTTCTTATCTTTGTTTTCTCTCTGTACACTGTCAGTAGTTCGATAAATTCGGCGATTATAGGCACCCGTACCACCTGATTCAGTAGAACTCCAGAAATAGGCAATGTTAAGCAAAAAAGCGGAGTTACCCGTGGCTAAACGCTCACCGCCTGGTAGAGCGGTAAAACCACTTTCGTTGGTGGCACCACTGCTGTTAGTGATCCAATGCGTAGTTCCTTCTTCCTTCAATAAGCCACCGGCCACCGCTAAGCCACCAAGAAAATCAGTTAACGTGGTCCATTGGGTATCTGTAGGCTCACTCCAGCCCGATGGACATAGACCTCTACTATCGGTTAATGCATACCAATTATATAGCTTGCCATAGGGCTGCTCATAGTTACTATCATTATTATACCAACAATAGGCACCGCTGCCCAGGTTGCCCCAATCGGTATCATTGGTCACGTTGGGGAGCGGATCACCATTCCGGTATTTGCTCACCCGGAGGTTTTCCGCCATCCACTCCTGGCTACCAATCGTGACCGTCTTATATGTATTGTTATCAATATCCGTCACCGATCCCAAGCGGAAACCGGTCAGTGTGGCCCAAAAAAGCCCATTCCAACCTTCGAAGTCAGAATTGGAAGAATTAAAACGTATCGTTCCCGGAGCAGGAGTCGGATCTTCCGAATTCCGGATGATAATGGCACCTTCTACTTCCAGTTTCTCCTGACCATAAGAAAAATTAAAAGAGCAAATGAACGATACCAGGTTTAGAAGGATTAATTTCTTCATCATTTGGGATTTTCTTTTCAAGAGCTATTGACTTAATGTAACAATTTGATTACGGAAATCTGATATTATAAAGATGACATTTAATCTACACTTAGCAATCACCTATTTAGATGATTTTACATAGCTATGGCTACAAATTTTCCTGCTGCTAGAGAAAGATCTCATCGATTCCCTTTGATTGTATGCTATAGAATGAAAATTGAGGAGTTTGGTCAGGTCATCTAAGGACAAGATTCGAGTTGTCGGATAGGGGTCGTTGGCTTTGCCTTCTTCATTGATATGTTGCTATGATCCATTCTCTAATTACGATGGCCAGATCGGATTTCGCATCTTCAATGTCACTGAAATTTTTGAATGTTGCAATTGCTCGATCATTCTCTTTCCGGGTCAGAAGATTTGAAGATGTTTGTATACTTCTTTGTGGTGGTTGTGCTTGTTTCTTTGCTCCACAATGAAAAATTATTTGGATTTGTTTCGGTGGTTGAATTTTCATGGTTATCCGGTCGGTTTCTTGAAAACAGTAATTTAGCCCATTCCATTTAATGTTTTCAGATAATCCATTGACTGCATTTAAGATTATTTGACGCAATCCTTTAATTTCTCCATGCAATGGGTGATTTAGACCATCAAGAAATTTAGTAACCTCGTTATTTAATTTGCTCATACAATCAGCCCGACTGTTTTGTTAGATGCCTGGAAGGAATAATATTGAACAATTAAAATTCCTATGTTCTCCTCCTGGACACTGACCACTAAATTCTGAATACTTTCAGATTTCAGGGCTTCGGCTCCGTTCAGCCTGACTGTTTAGTTAGGTGTGTGGAAGGAGTAGAATTCAACAATTTACCGATTTTACAATTTAACACTAAAATTTCATGTTCTCCGCCTGAATACTGACCCCTGGACACTAGCCACTGAATTCTGAA
>JAGQWV010000473.1 GCA_020437045.1 Saprospiraceae bacterium
GCTCGTCTATCGCCAGGAAGGCCCATCTCCAGAGGGATTGTTACCCTGTCCTGGCCATTAATCAATGTTGGTATCAATTTATCCAATCTGGTCTCGACCATTGCCGGTAATTTGTATGAACTGGCCCCCTTTAGTGGATTAAAGCTATTGGATTTTGAGGTGCCTCAAGATTTTTCGAAAAAATATTCCGGTCCGAAATATGGAATACACGGAACCAGGAAGTTGACAAATGTGTGGAATAGACCAGTCATAGGTACCATTATCAAACCCAGTGTTGGACTGAGCCCGGAACAGACAGCTATCCAATCCGGGCAGCTTATTCAAGCTGGATTGGACTTTATAAAAGATGATGAGTTGCAGGGAGATCCTCCTTATTGCCCGTTCACCAAACGGGTCGATCAGGTTATGAAGGTTATTAATCAATTTGCTGACCAGACAGGTAAAAAAGTCATGTATGCGTTTAATCTGAGTGGTGATCTTGACGATATGCTCCACCGTCATGATTATTTGATCGAGAAGGGTGCTACCTGTTTGATGGTCAACTTGAATTCAGTGGGAATTTCGGCAATCAGGCATCTGGTGAGGCATTCCGAAATACCGGTACATGGTCATCGAAACGGCTGGGGAATGTTGACCCGATCTCCCAACCTTGGTATAGCGTTTCCGGCTTATCAAAAGATTTGGCGGCTTGCCGGAGTAGATCATATGCACACCAATGGTATTCGAAATAAATTTTGTGAATCTGACCAATCCGTTATTGAGTCGATCAAGTCCTGTCTAGATCCCTTCATCGGATTAAAAAGTCCGATGCCGGTTTTGTCTTCCGGACAGTGGGCTGGCCAGGCGGTTGATACCTTTCAGGCTGTACAAAGTCTGGACCTTATGTATGTATGCGGAGGAGGTATCGTCTCTCATCCTTCTGGAATGATGGCTGGGGTCAGGAGCATCATTCAGGCCTGGGAAGCGGCAATGCAAAATTATACACTTTCCGATTATGCAGTGACGCATCCTGAACTTAAAGAGGCCCTGGATTTTTTTCAGGACAAAGTATGATCTTCCTCTAATCTTTCATTAGAGGAAATTATAACGTATAGAATACCGAGGATCGATCTTCTCATAATCTCAAAAAAGATACAGGTGAAATGAAAGAGGAGAAATACATTTTAAGTTTTTATGGTGACGATTTTACCGGCTCTACCGATGTGATGGAAACGTTGGCATTAAATGGAATGCCGGCAGCACTTTTCCTGGATGCTCCGACCAAAGAAGAAGTGCAGTCTTTTCAATTGAAAAACAAGGTGGGGGGTGATCAATTAGAGGCGTTTGGAGTGGCTGGAATCGCCCGGAGTTTGACTCCCGACGCAATGATGATGGAACTGAATCCAATATTTAAGGCCTTGTCCGAGATACCGGTTCAGTTTTTTCAGTATAAAGTCTGCAGTACACTCGATTCTTCTCCGGACATAGGCAATATTGGTATCGCTACCGATATCGCATTACAATATTTTCCATCGGCCAAAGTGCCCCTGGTGATTGGAGCCCCTTTTCTCAATCGTTTTGTGACATTTTCCAATCTCTTTGCCCGTTTAGAAAATAATGTCTATCGAATTGATCGACACCCGGTCATGTCCAGACATCCGGTCACTCCCATGAACGAAGGTGATATTCGCCAGCATCTGGGTGCCCAGACGAAACGGGCATTCGAGACCTATGATTTGCTTCAACTCAGATCGAAAGCGGATTTTTCCTTGAAGACAGATCCTTCAATAGACACCCCTTACCTGTTATTTGATACGATAGAAGATCAAGATCTGGTTACTATCGCTAAAATGCTTTGGGAGGCTAGAAACAATACTCCACAGTTGCTGATTGGATCCTCAGGCATATCTTATGGACTAGCCCGTCATTTGAGAAGTAATGAAAAAGAGGTGGTGCCAGAAACTCCCCGGATATCCGCCCGAAGCCAGATCTTGGTGGCTGCCGGTAGTTGCTCACCGGTGACCGAAAGACAGCTTCGTTTTGCTATGACTAAAGGCATGCAAGGTATCCGGATTGATACTTTAAAATTGTTACAGAACCGGGTAAATGAAATAGAACGGGTATTTTTAGAAGCACTGCAAAAATTGAAGGATGGAAAAAGTCCACTAATCTATACGGCACTGGGGCCAGACGACACGGGGATCGTTCATCTGAAAAGCCAAAGTAATCAAATGCGAAACACACTGTTGGGCGAAAGTATCGGGGAGATTGTTTCCCGGATTTTGAGCATCTACCCTCCATTACGGACTGTGATCGTAGGTGGTGACACTTCGGGCTATGTCTCCAGATACTTAAAAATCTATGCCCTCGAAACCATGGCTCCGGTAGCTCCTGGTGCCCCGCTTTGTGTCGCCCATGCAAAAGATAAGCGTTTCGATGGGCGCGAAATTGCCTTAAAGGGAGGGCAGAATGGAAAAGATGATTATTTTCAGAGAATTTTGGGAAGGTAGGGATTTACGATGAAGCGCAAAGCTCTCTGGGTAAGAGGCGCTTCAAAGAAATGCTATGTTAAGCTAAGTTGCCAATCGAAATCAATTTTAAAATGTTTACTGAAAAAGAATAGAATATGAACAAAGTTGTTTTAGTGGGTGCGGGTGGAAAAATGGGGTGCCGGCTCACCGATAATCTGAAAGGATCTTCTTATGAAGTGGCTTATCTGGAAGTGAGCCAGGCCGGATTAGGGAGAATGGCGGAACGGGGTGTACATGCTTCGCAACCGGAAGATGTGGTTCCTCAGGCGGACTTAGTTGTTTTCGCGGTACCGGATGTAGCGATCAAAACAGTGACGGCAACCCTGGTGCCCCTGATGAAGAAGGGGGCTGTCGGTGTGACACTTGACCCGGCTGCACCCTTAGCCGGCCATCTCTTTCCTCGAGAAGATATTGCCTATTTTGCTTCCCATCCCGCTCATCCGAGTGTTTTTAATTGGGAAGCCAACCAGAAGGCTCATTATGACTATTTTGGTGGTATTGCGGCCAAGCAATCCATCGTATGCGCTTTAATTCAGGGACCGGAAGAGGTCTATGGCATTGGAGAAGAATTAGCTAAAACCATTTATGCTCCAGTGACTGTCTCCCATCGGATTACCATCGAACAGATGGGGATTTTGGAACCTGCGCTTTCAGAAACATTTGGAGCTGCGGTGGTCAGTGTCCTTAAAGAAGGTGTAGACCGGGTAGTAGAATTAGGTGTTCCGAAACAAGCCGCTTATGATTTCTTTTTAGGACATATTAATATCGAATTGGCGCTATTATTTGGCCAATTACCTGGCGGACAATTTTCCGATGCAGCTTTAAAAGCGATTGAAATCGGAAAGCCTTTAATTTTTAAAGAAAATTGGAAAGATGTTTTTGAGGCTAAAAGTGTCAAGGAACAAATTAAAGCCATTACCTGATTACAAATTCTTTTATTTGATGAACTGCCATTTACGATCTCTTTTCCTTATTGTTTTTAATTGTACAGCTTTATTTGCTATTTCTCAAGAAGTTCCTATTTGGGATAAATATGAAATTTCCTTTAAAAGTACTGTTGAGTTGGAAAATCCCATCTATGAATTAAAGGGTTTTTCCGGGATGTTTATTTCTCCTACAGGGAGGAA
>JAGQWV010000474.1 GCA_020437045.1 Saprospiraceae bacterium
TCAGTAGTCAGCATCCAGTGGTCAGGGTCTAACCAAGACGTTTTGTTGTCGGAACCAGAATTTCTCAGAATGTGAGAATTTTCAGGAAAAGAACCATCCTATAATCCTTTAATCCTATGAATCCTGACAGACAATAGTAGTCAGTAGTCAGCTTTCAGTGGTCAGGGTCTAACCAAGACGTTTTGTTGTCTGAATCAGAATTTTCAGAATTTTTCAATTAGCAGAATGACCCCATCCTATAATCCTTTAATCCTATGAATCCAGATTCAGACAAAAGTAGTCAGTAGTCAGCATCCAGTGGTCAGTTCGGAATCAGAATTTTCAGAATGTGAGAATTTTCAGGAAAAGAACCATCCTAAAATCCTTTAATCCTATAAATCCTGATTCTGACAATATTAGTCAGTAGTCAGCATCCAGTGGTCAGGGTCTAACCAAGACGTCAGTAGTTATTTCAACTCCAGTGCTTCCACATTTTCATTGGCGTTACCCCGGATTCTTTCAAAGTCGGCAATCATCTGCTGGAGTTTTTCCGGATTAGATGTAGCGAGATTATGTTTTTGAGAGATATCATCCTTCAGGTTATACAGTTGATATTCAGAGCTATTACCTAATTCAATATTCACAAATTTGTTAACCGCCGGTCCGGGATATGGAGGAATCAGAACCCAGTCTCCCTGACGCATCGCCGTACGGCTTGTAGCTTCCAGTACAATCTCTTTCCTTCCGGTTTGCTGCTTTCCCAGCAGTACATCTAAAAGTTGCTCGCTATCCGGAGTGCGTTGGTCACTGCCAGCCAATTCCGCAAAAGACGAAAGAAAGTCTACCTGTGAAATCATGGCATCGGAGACACCGGGGTTAATATGACCACTCCAATAGGTGATAAACGGCACTCTCGTTCCTGCATCAAACAAGCTGTACTTCCCTCCTCTTAAAACTCCTGCAGGTGTATGTTTTTCCAATTTTTCGATGGATTCATCCTTATAACCATCATTGACCACCGGACCATTATCACTGGATAACACTACCAACGTATTTTCCAACAGGCCTAATCCTTCCAACGTCTTCATAAATTCTCCGATACACCAATCGGCTTCAATGATAGCATCACCTCGCGGCCCCATCCCCGTTTTGCCTACAAATCGGTCGTGAGGTGTCCGGGGCACATGGGGTTGCTGTAAAGCATAGTAGAGGAAAAATGGTTGATTCCGATGATCGGTGACGTATTGCTGGGCTCTGACCAGAAATGTATCCGCCATATTTTCATCAACCCATTTTGCAGTCTCCCCTCCCTTCATATATCCGATCCGGGAAATACCATTGACGATGGTCTGATCATGACCGTGATCCCACATCATCTTTAAAAGTTCCGGATTATCTCTTCCCGTGGGCTGACCAGGAAAGTTATGTTGATAGCTGACCTCGATGGGGTCGGAAGGATCCAAATGAGCTACATATCCATTTTCAATAAATACTGTAGGAACCCGGTCTTGCGTCGCGGCCATAATATAAGCATAGTCAAATCCCACTTCGTTTGGTCCGGGAGCAATATGCCTGTTCCAGTCTACATTACCCGCTCCAAGGCCGAGGTGCCATTTTCCTACAACTCCGGTGTAATACCCTTTCTTTCTGAGCATTTTGGGTATCGTCATTTGTGCTGTATCTATCAACAATGGTGCTGTGCCGGGCAGAATCTTGGCATCCTTGTTACGCCATGGATATACACCCGTGAGTAGTGAATAGCGACTGGGAGTACAGGTTGCCGCCGCTGCATATCCGTTGGTAAAACGCAATCCCTCTTTGGCCAATTTGTCTATATTGGGTGTACTGATTTCGGTAGCTCCATAGGCACTCACATCGCCATAACCCAAATCATCCAGGTATATGACAACGATATTGGGAGGAGTTTTCTCCTGATCTTTCCGGCTGTCTGTATCCTTTACTTCCTCTCCACATGAAATCCCGGACAAGATGACGGTTAAGCAGATAAATAAAGCTTGAATAGATTTATACATTTTGAAAATGCTTTTAAATTCCTGACTGTAAAGCTAATAAACAAGTGATAAGTTGGTTATTTTCAGCCAAAATCATAAGACCTGATTATGTCCTCGAGCAAATTTCATTTGATATTCTTTTATCTGCTTTTTCTTTTTACCAGTATCTCCACTGCTCAGACCGATAGCATACAATGGTGGAATCCTGCCAAGCATAATTTTAATGTCGTGGAAGGGCAAGGTTGGCATGGGGAGACCGAAAGTGACTACGACCGGCTTCCTGCCCGGGCGAAAGGAGTGGTACGGGATGCGGTATGGGGTTTAGCCGGACATAATGCTGGAATCATGATTCGATTTCGCTCAAATGCTGAAGAGATCATCGTACGATATCAAGTGGAAGGAAACGAAGCTATGAACCATATGCCAGCCACGGGTGTCAGCGGTGTGGACTTATATGCGATTGATAACGATGGAAAATGGTCATGGTGCCGGGGTCAACGATCATTTGCAGATACCATCACCTATCAATTTAAGGGATTGAGTCCAAATGGACCTTATCATAATTATGGCAGTGAATTTAGACTCTATCTCCCCTTGTATAACAAAGTAAAATGGCTGGAGATCGGTGTAAAAGACGATCAGTTTTTCAAACCCCTCCCCGTCCGGCTGGAAAAACCAGTGGTCGTTTATGGCACTTCCATTGCCCAGGGTGGTTGCGCGTCACGGCCGGGTATGGCGTGGACCGGCATATTGGAGCGCAAATTAGATCAGCCACTGATTAATCTGGCCTTTAGTGGAAATGGCCGGCTGGAGCAAGAGGTGGTAAATCTTATTGGTGAACTGGATGCTCAAATCTTTGTTCTGGATTGTCTGCCAAATCTTACCAGTGACGAACTATATCCCGAGCCGGAATTGTCGAAAAGAATTACTGAAACCGTTCGCTACCTGCGGGAAAAACATCCCAAAACACCCATTCTCCTGGTAGAACATGCAGGATATACCGATGGACCGATCATGCCGGACCGGCAAACGGCATTTGAAAGAGTCAATGATGTACAACGAAAAACCTATGCCAAACTACTTAGCGATGGTGTGGACAACCTTCACTATTTAAGTCATGACGAACTCGGCCTTACCATGGACGACATGGTCGATGGAACCCATCCTAATGACCTGGGTATGCAACACTACGCCGAAGCTTATGAAAAGAAACTACGTGAAATCCTTCATACCCCGATTGGAAATATATCCACGACCAAACCAGTCAGTCAATATCGCGAACCAGATAATTATGATTGGGAAAACCGGCACCGGGACCTGATCAACTTAAATAGAAAAATATCCCCAAAAACCGTATTTATTGCCAACTCGATTATACATTTTTGGGGTGGAGAACCAGATACTAAGAAAAAGGTGGAAGCCGAGAGCTGGGATCAGTATTTCACGCCTATGGGTGTACGTAATTTTGCCTATGGATGGGACCGGATTGAGAATGTACTATGGCGCATTTATCATGGAGAATTAGACGATATACGGCCAGAAAAAGTTCTGGTTATGATCGGAACCAATAATTTACACCTAAATTCAGATGCAGAAATAATTCAAGGATTAAAAATGCTAATGGAAGGCATCAAGGTCCGTCAACCAAATGCAGAAATCATTATGCTTGGTCTTTTACCCCGGAGGAATTATGATGAACGAATATTCCAATTAAATGAAAAAATTGCCCAACTGGCCAGTAGTCTGAATGTCAGCTACAACTATATTGGCGACATGCTTCTGGGAAGTGATCAAAAAATAGATGAAACCTTATTCTCCGATGGGTTACATCCTAATGCCGAAGGCTATCGTAAAATGCGAGCGGCATTACTGCCTATACTTAAATAAACGGGCATATTACCCATTTTTGTCTTTTATCAAAGAGACTGGACTATTAATTAAAACCTGGCACTCAATAACTCCAGCACTTCGGTTTTCTTTCGCACGGCAACCGGCACTCTAGACTGATCAGACATCATCAAGTAACCACCCTCCGTTTTAATATAAGATTTAATATGCTGAACATTCACCAGATGTGACTGATGTACCCGGTAAAATCCCTTCTCTGACAGAATCTGATCAAAAGACTTTAAGGTTTTAGCCACTAAAAATTTCGTTCCATTCGTAAAATGGAAAGTCGTGTAGTTGTTGTCCGATTCACAACGAATGATATTGCCAATTTCCACCACCTTAATTTCCTCACTACTATGCAATGCTAAACGGTTATTTTCTGCCTTATCAGTCCAATGATCCAACAGTACATCCACCTTTTCTCTGGAGTCAACCATGGATGCCTTAAAAACAGCCTCCTTCAATTCATCCACATCAATCGGTTTTAACAAATAATCGATAGCAGAAAACCGAAATGCACGAATTGCATGCTGATCAGAAGCCGTTACAAAAATGATTTTAAAATTGACTTCGGGTAAAATCTGGAGCAAGTCAAAACCAGTGCCATCCTCTAATTCAATATCTAAAAAAACAACATCGGGGTATAATTTCTTCAGGAGTTTTGCACCTTCAACCACGCTGCCAGCAGTCCCGACGATTTCTACCTCCGGACAATATTGATTTAAATCAGATGCCAACATCTTTAAGGCTGCCGGCACATCATCAATTAAAACGGCTTTGATCATCCATCATACTTTAAACAAACAATAATACTAAAATTAAGTAGGTAACAACAATCGTATGGTGGTACCCAGGGCACCCTCATCCGGTCCATTAGATTTTATTTGCAATGGATTTAAATTTTCCTTTTTAAAATAAGTCTCTAATCGCTCACTGGTGATCTTAATCCCTGCAGACCGGTGACTTTCCCTATTTGGCATGGATGCCCCAATTCCCG
>JAGQWV010000475.1 GCA_020437045.1 Saprospiraceae bacterium
TGGTGAAATAGGTTATGCTTCTTCTAATTCTTCCTGGTATTCGGAGATCAATTGTTTTTGAAGATCAGGAGTTACCGGCATGAATTCAGAAAAATGTCGACTAAACTTAGCTTTACCTTGACTAATAGACCGCAAGGTACTGGAATACTGGTACATTTCCGCTAATGGTACTTTTGCCTTGATCTTTTGATAGTGACCATCGGCACTCATTCCGAGTATCATGGCCCGCCTGGTTTGCAAGTCACCCATAATGTCACCCATGACTTCATCGGAGCATAATATTTCCACTTCGTGTATGGGTTCGAGAATCTGTGGTCCGGCTTTTTCAAAGGCATGCTTAAAGACATTGGTAGCTGCCAATTGAAAGGCCATATCGTTCGAGTCTACCGCATGCATTTTACCGTCATAGATGGCCACGCGGATATCGAGACAGGGCGATCCGGTCAAAGGACCTTCCTGCATTTTCATCATGACTCCTTTTTTTATCGCATTTGAATATTTGGAGTCGATGGAGCCACCGACGATGCACCACAAAAATACGAGTTTACCACCCCAGGGTAATTCCGTAATGTCTTCATTGCGCACGGTCAGGTCAGAAGGATTAGGCATGCCTTCATAATAGGGCTCGATACGCATATGCACTTCACCAAATTGACCGGCTCCACCACTTTGTTTTTTGTGTCGATATGAATCGTTGGCCACCTTGGTAATCGTCTCACGATAAGAAATCTTGGGTCTGATAAAATCCATATGAATGTCGTAGGCCTTCTCCACCCGGTATTTTATTACATCTAGATGGAGTTGACCTTGTCCATGTAAAATGGTTTGTTTTAATTCTTGAGATTGCTCTAAAATCAAGGTAGGATCTTCCTCCTGAATCGTGTGCAATGCCTTCATAAGTTTTTCCAGATCACTCTTACTCGGCGGTTTGACGGCCGTGCGGATGCGTGGCTCCGGAAAGTGAATGGGATCAATGTTCCTTTCTTTGCCTTTTGGCCCCAGACTGTCATTGGTATGTGAATTCTTTAATTTGACAGTCACACCAATATCACCCGCAACCAACTGATCTACATGGTCCCGGATTTTTCCATTGCTGATAAATAACTGATTAAACCGTTCTGATGTACCGGTGCGTTCATTGTACAATTCATCACCCGAATTGAGTTTGCCGGAATAGAGCTTAAAATAACTCACATTTCCAATCTTCGGTTCGGACATGGTTTTAAAAATAAAAAGCGTTGGATCATCGCTACTATCGCAAGCCAAGGTAGATCCATCCGTTAGTAAGGCCGGTTCCATCTGGTCTGGTGAGGGTGCAATGTCGTTGATGAAGCCCATAATTCTACCGCTGCCCATGTTTTTTGCAGCACTACAACAGAAGGCCGGAAAAAATTCCTGAGCAGCGATAGCCACAGTTAAGCCCTGGGCAAGTTCTTCTTCGGTCAATGATCCTTCCTCGAAAAATTTTTCCATCAGTTCTTCATCATTTTCCGCCGCTGCCTCTACCAGTAGATTATGCATCTCTTGGGCTCTCTCTATTTCGCTGTCCGGTATGTCAACCTTCTCGGGTTTGCCACCATCTTCCGGAAAAACATACATCGTCAACCGGAGGGCATCTACAATCGTGTTAAACCCAGTACCGGCATTCAGAGGATATTGCATGGGCAACACTTTGTTTCCGAAGCGCGTCCTTAATTGGTCCAGACTAAGATCAAAATCTGCTTTTTCATGGTCCAGTTGATTGATGACGAAAATGGCTGGTTTTTTATATTTCTCAATATATTCCCATATTAATTCTGTCCCCACTTCTACACCACTTTTAGCATTGATTAATATCATAGCCGTATCGATGACTTTCATGGTACTGATTACTTCGCCAACGAAATCATCAAGACCCGGGGTATCGATGATGTTAATTTTATTTCCTCTCCAGTTAGCATGCATTAAGGTGCTGAAAAGGGAACCCTGCCGTTCTTTTTCGATTCCGGTAAAATCGGAGGTCGTCGTACCATCTTCAACAGTACCACGACGCGAAATAGTGCCCGACTCAAAGAGCATGGTTTCTGCAAAAGTGGTTTTGCCACTTCCTGAATGTCCCAACAAAGCTACATTCCTGATGTTCTTAGTGTCTATACTCATGTGATTCAGATTTATTTATTCCGGTGATGTGACAGTAGTGAAAGAATGATCACCGGCATTTCCTCAAAAAAATCAAAATAGCTATTTACCGCCACTTAACCTAATATTTGACGGCCGAGGGAATTCATTTTTTCTTAGTAATTTTTTACATTATGCAATTCACCTATAAGTGAGAACCTTAAAGGTTATGTGCATATTTAATATGAGTTTATGATTATTTATTTAGAAGAAATATTAATCGAAAAGATGGGATATACTTTAATATACGAATAAGAAGGGATGGTAGTCTGGCTGAACCAGCTAAAGATTAATTGAGTTGCAGATACTTCGGTCGATATTGCTCCTGTGATGCCAGAGCCAGGAGTTTGCAGGTTTCCGCAATGGTATCGGAGATATCCCGGTATTCGATGCCCAACTCTTCTTTCGATTTTGAAGCATCAAAGTAGTATGAATGTTGAGCGTTACGAAGTGTTCCTCTGGACACTACCTCTTCCTTGCCCAGGAAAGTACGTAAAAACCATGCACCGAACAGGGCCATTTCCCGGAGAAAGGGATTTAAAGCAATGGAGGGAGGTTGCCGGTGCAATGCCTTTGCCATCATATCCATGATGTCTTTATAAGTTCTGTTTTCTCCATTAATGATAAATCGTTGATTTACGATTGGTGATTCCATTAATTTTATCGTAGCTTTTGCTACATCCCGGACATCGACAAATCCATTTAATCCTTTCGGATAATATCGAACACCTTCATATACTTTTTTAAATAGACTGGCACTTCCTGATTCCCAAAATCCACCACCGAGCACCAGGGAAGGATTGACAATGGCTATCCGTAATCCTTCGGCAGCTCCCCGCCAGACTTCCATCTCTGCCTTGTATTTGGAGATGGCATAATCTGTAGCTGGAATCTGATAGTCCCAGCTTGACAACTCATCGATTTCCTGAGGGTCGGAAGAACGCGAAAATACCGCAATGGAGCTGACGTGAATAAATTTTCGCACGTCGCTATCAATACTGGCATTGATCATATTGGAGGTTCCTTCGACGTTGACCTTCATAATCTGATGTTCGTCTCTTCGATCAAAGGACACAAAAGCTGCGGCATGGATTACGGCATGAACTCCATCCATAGCTTCATGTATAACGATGGGATCCAGTATGTCAGCTTCAATCCACTGTACATCATTTAGTACTGGTTCTACCAAATCCAACTTACTATCCCGACGTTTTAAAGCAACGACATTCTGATATCCATTTTTCACCAAAGTACGCAGGATATAACTGCCGATAAAGCCGGTGGCTCCGGATACCAAAATTCTACTTTCTTTATCCATAGATTAGTTTGGGGTTTCCTGGTGCTTGGAAGAGACAACCTCCGATGTGGTCCTCGCTTGATCCGGTTACATCACTATATACGTTCTCCAGTCCTTTGACAAACAGATAAGCCATCAAACCCATAAGTGCGGCTTCTTTAAATTGGATTAATTCGGAGGATGGAAGAATGATCTCCCGGTTTATCCGCTGTAGATTTTGGTTTATTTGATCAATGAGATATTTATTAAAAGCACCACCTCCGGTAATATAAATGACAGCTGGGTGCGGTTGGTTTTTGTGGTTGTTGAGGACGACCTGGGCAATCTGCCAGGCGATATGCTGAGAAAAAGTTGCCAGTTTGTCATGAATACTGCGCTGATTGGCTTGTACTATCGGCCAGACGGTGTTGGTAACCCAGTTATTGTCGATTGACTTGGGTGATGGTGCACTATAATAGGGCAGGGCGTTTAATTCGTTGAACAAAGTCATATCTGAAGTACCCATAGCGGCAAGACTCCCTTCCGGATCATACTCCTTGCCCATTTCATTGGCCAAACGGTTTAGCACTTGATTGCAAGGACTAATGTCAAAAGAACGAAGCTTTCCCGCTTCATCTTCAAAGGAAATATTGCTGATACCCCCCAAATTGAGATAAAAGTCAGCTTGGTCCAATAGCATTTTGTCTGCTAGAGGAGCTAGTGGTGCACCCTGACCTCCCAGGGATAAATCCATCTGCCTGAATTGCGTGACTACCGGTATCCTGACTGCTGCCGCTAAAGCCGCACCATGTCCAATTTGACAAGTAGATCGTTGGGCAGGATCATGAAAGACCGTATGTCCATGCCACCCTACTAATTCCGGGTTTAAATTATGTTCTTTGCAAAAATCGGCTGCTTGAAGACCAACAAAATATCCAAAACGATTATCGAGTAGATTTAATTGGTGGCCCGAGAGTTGCGGAGATTCACGAAGAATCTCATACCACTCATCTGGATATGCAATAGTCTTACACTTTATAAAGCGCCAGCCAATACCTAACGGACTTTTTTTTTAATCATAAAGTCACACAAGGCGAGGTCCAGGCCATCCAGTGAGCTTCCAGACATCAGTCCTAAAACTTGCATGCTTATTCCCCTTTAAAGGTAAACGTAAATTCAGCTACCTGTTTGATTTGATCTTCTGTCAGAATGCCCTCGAATGGAGTCATTAGACCTTTGCCCTTTGTGACCTGGGTAATTCGTTCATCCAGTGTAAGTTCGGACAAAGACAAATCTTTGGCTCCGTTTAGACCCAATTTTCCATCGATTCCATGACAGGTAATACAATAGGTCTTAAAGGTTTTTTCACCAGCAGCTTTATTATCTACTGGAGCAGCTGCCATTTCTTTTTTGTTTTCTGCCGGTGCTGATTCGGATTTTGTGTTTTCATTACCACCTCCTGCACAACTGGCAATGATCATGGCAGAAACCCAAAAGAAAAAGAGTCTTGTTTTCATACATTTTCAAATTGAGCAGGGAATATAATAAATGTTTTAAAACCAAACTCGATTCACTACCTGGAATGAACATCAGGTATTCTTAGTTGATTCTTTTGGTGAGAGGTTGTATCGATCAGCCTAATCTTCAATCTTGGTTGGACGAATTGCCTATTTTCGCATACTAAAAGCTGATAAATGCAGTACCATTTTTTCATTGATCTCTTGGGATGGATAGGATCTCTAGAATTATTAGCCGCTTATTTTCTGGTAAGTAGTAATCGGCTTTTACCTAATACCGGATTGTATCAATGGCTAAATCTTTCTGGCAGTGTCTTTCTTCTGATAAATACCATGTATTATGGTGCTTTTCCTTCATCGTTTTTAAATGCTGTCTGGGGGATTGTCGCCATTTTAGCTTTATTTCGTCTTGCCAAACCTAAAGTGAATTACTGATCATGCGATATGTAGACCTGAGTCATGAAATTTTTGATGGCTTGATCACTTATAAAGGCCTTCCTGCACCTTTGATTTGTGACTTCCTGACCCGGGAAGCCTCACGGAGTATGTATGATGGTGATACCTCATTCTCCATTGGTAAAGTGGAAATGGTAGGTAATAGTGGAACTTACATGGATTGTCCATTTCACCGTTATGCCGATGGTAAAGATTTTTCCGAGTTGTTTGTTTCCGATCTTGCTGATTTGCTGGCGGTAAAAGTGAGCGTACCCCATCAGGAAATCCAAGCCATTGACAGGAAGTACTTCGAAGGGTTAAACCTCACAAACAAAGCAGTATTAATTGAGACGGGCTGGTCAAAATTCTGGAACACAGATAGGTACTTTGAAGGGCATCCTTTTGTGACTTCCGACGCTGCCCAATATCTTTTCGAAAACAAAGTGAAACTGGTTGGTATCGATTCATATAATATTGATGATACCCGGCAGAATAGCAGGCCGGCACATTCGATCCTATTAGCAAATGATATACCCATTGTTGAGCATATGTGTCAACTACATCTGGTGCCAAAGTCCGATTTTTTCTTTACAGCAGTTCCTCCCAAGATCAAGGCCATGGGGAGTTTTCCTGTGCGAGCATTTGCAAAATTCTAAGTATGCCGATTCTGCCCACACCCCGGTATAAACCAGCTCTTTTTTTTCTTGGAGCTCATGCTGAGACTTTATATCCTTATCTTTTTAGAAACCTGCCACCCGTATCCCTGGTACGGGAAAGGATTGAACTTCCGGATGGTGATTTTCTGGATCTGGATTGGTTTGGTCAGCATCACTCCAGATTGCTGATACTCTGTCATGGTCTGGAAGGAAGCAGCGACAGCCAATACATGAGGGGTATGACTACCTATGCCTACCAGCAGGGATTTGCCGTCCTATGTATTAATTTTCGCTCCTGTAGCGGTGAAATCAATAGAAATCTAAGAATGTATCACCATGGAGAGATTTCTGATTTGCAGTTTGTCATCGATAAGGTTATTAATCAGGATATNNGGATATTTATCAAAAGATCTACCTATGTGGGTTTAGTCTGGGTGGAAATGTGATTTTGAAATATATGGGTATCCATGGCCCTAAAGTGCCGGATGTGGTTAAGGGAGCTGTGGCTGTCTCCGTACCTTGTGATCTGGCATCATCGTCTTTGGCCTTAGATCAATGGTACAATTATATGTATACCCGAAGATTCAGAAAATCGCTTCGGAAAAAATTTGAACACAAAAGTGTCCAATTCCCTGGCTTGATCGATATGGAGCAATATGATGAGGTCAAGACCTGGGAAGAATTTGACAACACCTTTACTACAAAGGTCACCGGGTTTAAGAATGCCGGGGAATATTATCAGCAAGGATCTGCCAATAACTTTATCGCCGGAAATTCCCGACCTACCCTGATTATCAATGCGCTGAACGACCCATTCCTCCAGGAGAAGAGTTATCCCATAGATCTCTGCAAGGACCTTCCCCATGTCTATCTGGAGATGCCTAAATATGGTGGTCATGTCGGTTTTTGGTTCCCTTGGTTCGAACAATCATATATTGAAAAACGGTCTATTGATTTTCTACAGCATATGGCTTAACCCTATGTTGTAATTTAAGTCTCAATAGACACTGATTTTGGTCAGTGTAAAATTTTGGCGATTTATTACTTTTAATATTCAATAAAAAATAAACCTCATGGAAGATGGATGGATTTTAGTTTACCAGGCTGACGAAGAATATAAAGCGGAAGTTATTAGACAATTGCTGGAGCATAATGGTCTGCACCCTGTGCTAATGGATCATAAAGATGATGAGTTCAGAATTGGCAGTGTCGAATTATTTGTTTCAGCGCTTGAAGCTGAAAAGGCAAATGCTATTATTGAAAATAATCGAAGTGAAGATTGACCAACTTTTGCTTTCAAAAGGGATATAAATGTCGCTTCGATAGGGAAAGAATCTTGGATGCGATCTACGTTCCAATTTAAGGTGATTGATTTGTTATGATGGGCTCGTGTAATCTCCCAGATCGGATCAGAAATAAATGATAAGTTATTGAGAGTCGTCAAGGGTTATTTTAAAAGTCTTTTCCTCCACCCTTGAATTCTGACTGCCTGAAAATTTTAGTACCTTCCCTGGCTTATTATCATTTTCTGCTGCCAAATAATTTAATAACCAAATTGTAATTAGAAATGCGAATGAACAAGTTCCTCATGTTGATAGTTTGGATCACTTTGTATACTGGAATCATGGCCCAGTCGGTGCAGGTATCTTTTACCCCAGACCAAATTAAGGCCTTGACTCCGGAATGGAAGGGAGAACGGTTTTCTGATGGCCGGCCAAAAGTGAGCGACAGACTTTTGGAACGCTTAAAAAACATATCCATGGAGGAGGCCTGGGGCACCTTGAGAAATTTGGGTTTTAACAACCAATATGAGGGGGATTGGATGATCATTCAGGAAGATGAGGTAATGGTAGGAAGAGCAGTCACAGCCCAATATATGCCGCTCCGACCCGATTGGAATGACTTAATTAAAAAGCAAGGTGAAGATGAGGGGAGAATCGGTGGAACCAATTCCTGGCCGATTGACGTGTTAGAGCCCGGTGATATTTATGTGGCCGATGGTTTTGGCAAGATTGTCAATGGAACATTAATCGGAGATAATCTTGGTAATTCCATTTATGCAAAATCAAAGAATGGAATCATCTTTTATGGGTCGGTTCGCGATCTGGCCGGTCTGGAGACGATAGAAGGCTTTAATGGGTGGATCAAAGGTCAGGATCCCTCCTATATTCAGGAAATGATGATGTCCGGTATTAATCAACCCATTCGTATTGGTAGAGCGACCGTGTTGCCCGGTGATGCGGTACTGGCAAAAAAGACCGGTGTGATCTTTATCCCTGCTCACCTGGTAGAACAAGTGGTTATTCGTTCAGAATTTATCGCATTGAGAGACCAGTTCGGTCATCAAAGACTGATTGAAGGTACCTATACTCCCGGTCAGATCGACCGTCAATGGACAGATGACATTAAATCTGATTTTATTAAATGGTTGGATGATAATCCGGATAAACTGCCAATGACCCGGACCGAATTAGATCAATACATGAAAGATCGTAGTTGGTAATGATGTATTGATGGAAGATCGAAAATCTCAGAAGATTGACGATTTCGATCTGATATTTAAAGAGTATTGTGCCAACATTGATG
>JAGQWV010000476.1 GCA_020437045.1 Saprospiraceae bacterium
TTTTTCTCCCTCGTTAATCAGACGGGAAAACGACTACGTAAGACTATGTTATTCACAAATTCAATGGATTAAACATTTTTATAACTTGTTGATGCCTGAAAAAAATACGCTTACATATTGTATATTTTTATAATCTGTTTTATATTTGTCACGGTGTAAGTTTTGGTTATTAAATAATCAATCGGTTTTTGCTCGTGAAAAGTCACGAGCTTTTTTTTTGTCTACACCCGAAGTAGTCATAGTTTCCATCAAAAAAACGGTGTTTCAACCAGGTCAATGAGCATTCTTTTCCACCATAGGGAAACTTTTTTTGAACATCCCGTGACTTTTCCTTACTTAATCGTCTCTTTAGACAGTGGATTTGCAGAGTAGATGCTGGCATAGGTTTTGATCCGCTGATTTGTCCAAACGACGATCAATCAGAAACGTGATTAATCTTTTCGCCTGGGTCAACATGACAAAAGGATATTCTACTCTTCAAACCATAAAAATGGGTGCTAAAAAGCTTTCATTTTTTATCGAAATTGTTTAACTTGGTTTTATGGAGCGACAGATCCTCACTTACCAAATTTTCTTTAATCTTTCCTAAATCAAGACTGCTTATGAATATTACATTCGAAGAACTTCGACGTGTGAAACACAGTTTGCCAACCGGCAGCATTCGGAGAATAGCTAACGAATTAGCAATCCCCGAGCAAACTGTGAGAAATTATTTTGGAGCCACCAAATATAAGGAAGGGTCTCCTGCAGATCTACATATCCAGCCCGGACCTGATGGCGGAATCGTTCATTTGGAAGATACCACCATTCTGGAATTGGCACGAAAGATCATAGACGAAGAAGTACAATCAGTTCAAGAAAATTGAAAAAATAAAAAGGTCACTTTCGAGTGGCCTTTTTTATTTTTCCCCGGACCAGGAATGGACTCAGTAGACTTTCATATGCTTCAGTCCGACAGTCGGTGTCACCGATCGTCAGATTTTGGTGATCAACATCTGTTTGCTCTTTGGCAAATTTAAGAAGAACCCTACTGGGTACCGAAGACGGTAGGTGCCTCACCTCCACGATCTGGTTAACATGTAGTTGATGTTTGAGGGCTATTCTACTGAAACTGTCGAGCTGATCGAACGGAAGAACCATACAGAAAGATCCTTTATGTCTTAGAAGCGCGTGAACAGACTTTAATAATTCTAAACTATCTAAAGAACTTTGATGACGTGCTCTGGTTCGCTCGGGTGTGAACGGTAGCAAACTCCCATAGAAGGGCGGATTTGAAATGATCAGATCAAATAATACTTCCGGCTGATACTGCCGGATATCCATGTTGTACATCTGCATTCTTTGACTCCATGGCGACTGTTGCAGATTGTGTATAGATTCGTAAAAAGAAGCCTCATCCACCTCCACACCATATACATTAGCATGTTTGGCTCGCTGAGCGATCATCAGGCTAAGTATACCACAGCCTGAACCAATGTCGAGAATATATTGCTCCGAACCCTTTAATGGACACCAGGCCCCCAGCAAGAGGCTGTCGGTTCCGACCTTCATAGCAGAATCACGGTGATAAACCTGAAATTCCTGCATTTGAAAAATATATTCTTTCATCTTTGATTTATTCGTAGGGATTCTGTGAGGTTTCCGATTCATGATTTTGTAAGGGAAAAACCAGGACCTCCGGCAATCTTATCTTCAACGCTGCATTTTCCTTAACTTAACGTCATTGCCTCATTTATACCTTAAACTCCTGTTTAATGTGTCCGTGGGATTAACGTACAAATTAGCATTTTTGCCATAATGAAAGTATCTGTCAATGTTAGATCAACCCTTCCGGCTAAGTGAAGAATTTCAGGAGACGTTGGATCTTCTGGAAAACACGAATGAGTCGGTCTTTCTAACCGGAAAAGCGGGCACGGGCAAATCAACCTTATTGCAATTATTCAGAAGGACTACGCAAAAGAAGGTCGTAGTTCTGGCCCCCACAGGCGTGGCCGCACTTAATGTCGGTGGTCAGACCATCCATTCTTTTTTTGGATTCGCCCCCCGCCTTCTAACGGAAAATGACCTGATCAAACGTAAGGATTTGCGTTTGTTAAGGTCTTTGGAAGTACTGGTAATCGATGAAATTTCCATGGTTCGTGCAGACCTTCTGGACAATATTGATTTTGTGTTGCGTCATGCCCGTCGCAATGAGTCTCCATTCGGACAGGTTCAGTTATTGGTGGTGGGAGATCTGTTTCAATTACCACCGGTGGTATCGACAGCCTATGAGCGGGAATACTTCCAAACTACTTACGAAAGCCCATATTTTTTTTCTGCCCAGGTTTTTAAGACCGGTTTTAGCCTGCGAGTCATCGAGCTACTTCGTATCTATCGTCAGGAGGAACGCCGATTTATAAACCTGCTGGATTCCATCCGTTCCGGAGATATTGATGAGGAATTACTGTCTGAATTGAATGAACGAGTGCACATGGCTTCTGATCAAGATTCGCAACATATTGTATTGACAGCCCGAAATGCTGTGGCCAATGCCATCAACCAAAAAGCATTGGATCAGATCGATGCCGCTCCCAGAATATTTACTGCGAAAGTATCCGGCCAGTTCAACCCCTCTCTATTTCCCACCGAAGCTGCCCTCAAATTAAAAGTTGGTGCCCGGATCATCTTATTAAAAAATGATCCCGCAAGGAGATATGTAAACGGTACGATCGGTACCATTGTCGACTTTGGTGACGAATCGATCATGGTACAAATCACCAGTGCAAAAGGTCCGGAAATCATTTCGGTCGGTGCCCAGGAATGGGAAGTATTAAAATATACGGCCGATAAAAAAACGATGGAATTGAAAACAGAAGTGATCGGTTCTTTTATTCAATATCCCATCCGGCTCGCCTGGGCCATCACTATACATAAAAGCCAGGGAAAAACTTTCGATGAGGTATTAGTCGATCTGCAGGGAGGTGCGTTTGAACACGGTCAAACGTATGTGGCACTCAGCCGCTGCCGGACTTTGGGAGGACTTCAGGTGAGACAACCTGTAAAATACCGGGATATTCTCATCGACGAAAGGATCGTTGATTTTTATCATAATATGAATCGCTACTAATGTGAAAAGATTGTTTTATTTTAATGTGCCTTATTTTTAAATTAGGTATCTGAACCATACTGCTATGACAACTAAACGAAAAAGAAGGAAACAGGTAAGTGAAAAACAGGAGGCCAGAAAATTTTTCACGATTGTCATTATCGTAACCCTCATACTAATCCTGCTGGGTTATGTGTATTACACCAGTTCCTAGAGTTTTCCCCCTTTCCGATGATGATCACTCATTCGGGAGGGATTCAGGGGATTTCTTTATCAAGCACTAGCATAGATCCTGTATGTTGTCAGGGCTAGATCCAATAAGTAGTAAGATTCGACTTCATTCGTCGAGCAATAGTACACTTATTTCCATACTTATCCTGGTTTAACCATTTCTGTGATCAAAGTGCCCTTGTAGCACCGAATTCGCTATGTATTCTGGGCCTCGTGACCAAATCCTATTGCATGCTACGGGCCTTACGCAAATACGATTTTTGTATACTTGTAGCCCGAGTTCAAGTAAATCTGCTGTATTATTACTTTCAAGATTTTATCACCCTCATTAAAAGCAACTAATTAATGAAACTCAACCTGGATATTAAATTACCAAGCAGTCAGGAATGGATTGATGCCGTCATGGGAGATTTTGACTCTTTCCTCCAGGATCATGCAGATTGCGAGAGAAAAGCTTCTGCCATGGCGATGAGTTTTGTAGCTAAATACCCGGATCGAACAGAAATCATTCCCGAGCTAATCGAGACCGCCATCGAAGAACTCGAACACTTTCAGAGTGTTTATACGATCATGCAAGCACGCGGCATCCAGTTGCAGCACAGTATCGGTGAAGATCCCTACGCCAAGGCTCTGGTTTCACTTTGCCACTCCGGGATCCGGGAACGGTTCCTGGACCGGCTTCTGATTGCTTCGGTCATGGAAACCCGGGGTGCAGAACGATTTAAAATGGTCTCTGATGCACAGCAAAATGAAGATCTGTTCCGCTTTTATAAGGAACTCTGGACCTCGGAAGCCAAGCACGGCCATATTTTTGTAAAAATGGCTTTACTCTATTTTGACAAAGATCAGGTATACGATAGGCTGAATTGGTGGCTGGATCATGAAGCAGAAATCATTGACCAGTTAGAGGTTAGAGCCGCATTGCACTGATTACCCTAGACACCAGCTTCGAGCATCATGCAATCCCTAATGACCCCTCCTTGCCCTCTTGCGATACTTGTCTAAAAGACCACTGGCAGCGGAGTATACATAGGTAGGGTCTATCTTACTCATAAATTCAGAGGCTTGTAATACGACCGGACGATCTGGAAAATAATCCCGGGCAAAATGCAGGTATTTCATTAGTCGAAATGCATTGAACCACTGAAAGAAACGACATCTGAAGGTCTCATATTTACTGGTTTCCCGCTTGATTTCTTCCAACTTCTGCAATCCATCATTAGCTCCCAGAAACGCTCCCAAAACCATCGGCAAATTGGCAATCCATGCTTGGCAAGAAGAACGGTACAAATCGGGAAGCGTTTCAATCAAAACCTCCAATTGGGCAAAGGAATCCCATGAGTAAGTCTTCTGTGAGACTCCATCCAGGGATGCTTTTATCGCTCTACCTGTACCAAACGGAACCCGGGAAGAAGCCCGCGAAGAAGGGAAAACGGTGGTATCGTTTATCTCGGCAAATCGGTTGACATCAATGTACTTATGGAGAAAATAAAAGTCCTCTCCCGCTTTCCTGTTATTCATACCTCCCATCTTCTGATATGGCTCACACTGTACCGCCATACATGAACCCACCGTCTGAAAGGCAAAAGGCAATCCGATCCAGCGTTGAGCGGAGATAAAGTAGCGTAAATGTAGCTCGTACTCCACAATTGCTCTTTTTTGTTGCTCCGCTAAATGGGGCGAAAGATGGTGTTCAAACTGGACCCCGGCAGCCCATATCTGCGGATGTGCTTTAAAGAAGCTCTGGATGGACACCAGGTAATTGGGGGCGACCATACAATCCGCATCCAGATTGACAATAATTCCATTCGGTCGTTCAAGTTGCCGAAAACGTCGTTGCGCTTCATCCATGCCTGTCTTACGGGCCAACCCCACGCCTGCCTTACGATCAGGAAGTGGGACCAACACCGGATAAATCAAAATTCGGGCCGGGGAACTTGCCCGATATTTTTGTAACAAATCACGATACGTTTGCAAACTTTTGCTTTTCACTTTTTCTGATGCAGACTCGGGGTAATTGATGATTACCAGAACCTCGACAATACCCTGACCATTCTGACATGCCAGCAAGCTGTTCAGACATTGCTCCAGATCGGGTTCGTCATAGCTGGGTATCACTACGACTAATTCCAGATCAGGATGTGGTGCTTGATCAAGCAATGTGGTACCTACTAAATTCATAAAACCTTTTTCACCATTCTTTTTCCCAGCCAGCATTAATATTTTCAAAAGACTTACTTAACGAAAAAGCAACACAAAATTTAGCATTCTAATTTAATATTTAACCTCAAGTCTCAATTTTTGTAATGTTTATGGGAGATCGTAGCCGGCATTTATATTTTTGCAGGAAATTAAATCCAAAACGTGGGGCAAAATTATCTTTTCGAAATTTCTTTCCTACCATCCATCTATTTCTTCAGTGTATTCAGTCAAAAAGAAATCACTCTGGAACAGATGGAAAATTACCAGAAAAGATCTTTTCGCAACAAATGCGTAATTGCTTCCGCTAATGGTCCACTCCTGCTGACCATTCCGCTAAAAAAAGGTAAACATGAAGGTCAAAAGATAAGGGAGGTAAAAATTGCTTATGATGAGGATTGGCAAAAACTTCATTTATCCACCATCCAAACCGCCTATCGCAATGCACCTTATTATGACTTTTACATCGATAAGCTGCACAGTCTTTATCAACATGCCGATGAATACCTTTTTAACTTCAATCTTTTACTAATCCGGAAAATCGCTCCTTTACTCTCTCTATCAACCTTCAATTTCACGAATGAATATGTTGAATGCTGCCAAGGTATCGATTTGCGGGGAGTCATCACCCCAAGGAACTATCATCAAATCCGGATGCCAAAATACAATCAGGTATTTGAGGATCGTTTGGGATTTCTCTCAAATCTCACCATTCTCGATTTACTCTTCTGCCTCGGACCTGAATCCATCAATTACCTGAAATCGGTAGATCTTACAGAAGCTCTGAAAGCCATCTAGCCGGATTCCATATAAAAGGGAATAGAATGCTATATTAGCACAGCCGGTCATGTAGGAGGGAGAATTAGTTTTGTTGATAAAAAAAGAAGTGAAAATGAAAAAGCTTTTATTACTAATGGTCGTCTTGCTGGTCTGCCAGGTGAATCGGGGTTGGACACAAGGGGACCAGTCAGCTATGTTACATAAGAAAGTTGCCGAAATAGAACCACAGGTGATTGCGTGGCGGAGGGACCTTCATGAGCATCCGGAGTTATCTAACCGCGAATTTGAGACGGCTAAAAAAGTAGCAACTCAATTAGAATCGTTGGGCATGGAGGTAAAAACGGGCATTGCGCATACGGGGGTTGTTGGCATACTAAAAGGTAACCGACCAGGACCGGTAGTAGCACTTAGGGCGGATATGGATGCGCTGCCGGTAACCGAAAGAGTGGATGTGCCATTTGCCTCCAAAGTAAAGACCACTTATCTGGACCAAGAGGTCGGCGTGATGCATGCCTGTGGTCACGACACGCATGTAGCTATTTTATTAGGTGCCGCTACCATACTCTCCACGATGAAGGATCAAATTGCCGGCACAGTGGTTTTTCTCTTTCAACCCGCGGAAGAGGGGGCTCCCCCCGGAGAAGAAGGTGGTGCTGAACTAATGGTAAAAGAAGGAGTACTCAAAGACTACGGAGTGGATGTTGTTTTTGGACTACATATTAATTCCATGACGGAAGTAGGTAAAATTCGCTATAAAATAGGTGGAGAACTCGCAGCTGCCGATGTGTTTACCATCAATGTAAAAGGTAAACAGACACATGGCTCCATGCCCTGGGGAGGAGTGGATCCTATCGTCGCGTCGGCGCAAATCATCATGGGATTGCAGACCATCATCAGCCGTCAGACGGATTTGACCAAAGAGGCGGCTGTCATCAGTGTAGGTAAATTCTCCAGCGGCGTAAGAAATAACATTATACCCGAAAGTGCTCAGATGATCGGCACCATTCGTACCCTGGATGGTGGCATGCAAGACATGATCCATGAGAAGATTCGAAAAACCGCTACCCTAATCGGTGAAAGCGCCGGCTGTGAAGTCGAAGTGATTATTGATAAGGGTGTACCCGTCACATACAATGATCCGGAGCTTACCCGAAAAATGATCCCCACGCTGGAAAGGTCAGCAGGAACAGAAAATGTCATTGTTTCCAAAGCAATTACCGGAGCTGAAGATTTTTCATTTTTTGCTAATGAAGTTCCGGGACTATTTTTCTTCCTCGGTGGAATGCCCAAGGGTCAGAGCCCAATGGAAGCCGCTCCGCATCACACGCCAGATTTCTACATTGATGAAAGTGGTATGGCTCTCGGTGTTGAGACGTTAATCAATCTTACACTCGACTACATGAACATGGATTCGAAAATGTAACAACAATCTAAAATAAACAATCGAAAGAGGGGCGGCTATGCTCCTCTTTTTTTTTATTCCGGATAAGCTATGGCAAATACCATCTGACCGGACAATTTAACCTCTCTTTCCGGTGCATCCCGTTTGCTTAGTAAGCAGTTTAATTCCGCTTTAATTTTTTTAGTTTTCTGACCTTTATTATTTCGTTGAAAATCGGACACCTCTAAAATTTGAAAATTTGCCAGTGCCGGTTGTTGCATACCGTTTGAAGTAAAAACCTCTCCATTTTGATCAGAGATTTCCAGATAAATGCGCTGCGGAATTCGTGCTTCATCAATTGCCAACAATTCGACTTGATGACTAAAAACCGTTTGACAAAATGTACCCGTGGCTACCCCGGGTGATAAGCCCAAAGTGGATTCACTGGTGCATCCGTTACTGTCAATAACTTTTACTCGCAGACTTTTTTGATTTAGGGTCAATTGATCCAGCATAATCATCGAGTCTTGCGATCCGGTTGACCATTCATATTGGTATGGCGCTTGCCCGTTTGTAACAGCAATGGCTTTCCGATCATTAATCCGTATCGCTGTGCGACAACCGCCACTTGTCAAATTAATCGTCTGTATCTGACTGCTGATACATGACTGCCGGTTTAAAGTTAATTCGACTAAATAGCTTTGTTTACGGTCGAGTACCTTCTCAATGATCGCACGATTCCGTATTTCTTTCTCATCGGCAAACTTCCAGGTGATAACCGTGGCTTCATCTGCAGACATATCAATCGGCTCAAACCGCACCAGCACACTGTCACGTGCATAAGAAGAGGCAAATACAAAAATATCTTCAGCTAAAATCTGATCAATATTAAAATCCTTAAAATCATTTTTTTGGTTACGAATTACAATCTTCACACTATTACTACACGCTCGACCGACACAATCCAAGGGATGTAAATAAGAAATCAAATCAATGACTCCCAAAGCCGTATCCCGGCGAAAACTGGCATCCATAATATAATCATTTATTCCGGCTTCCGTTTTAAAATCCACTCCATCAAACGTGAAGTCTGAATAGAACACTGGCGCCGAACCGGGCACGTCAGCAGGGTCGGGTATATTAACCTTTTCACATGCCGGTAGTGCCAAAACAAAGCCCATTGCTATAAGATAAATCAGGTACCTTTTCATCATCATTTGATATAATACGTTGCCTGCCATCCGAAAAACCATTTTGAATTAATTCTTTGTGATTGGCTATTTGGCAAACCAGGATAAATTTTAAATGGATTATAATACAGAGTGACTCCCGTCTTAATTTTGGAAGTGATCAAGTATTTATAGCCTAAAAACAAATTGGAAGAAAGCCGCTGCATATGATCGGTATTAATCCACCCTGAATTAAGGCTCTGAAGATTGATGACTGACTGATCTTCCACAGCTACTTGTTGCAATTGACCTCGGGCAGCTAATAAAATATCCAGCGAAATTCCCGATTCCAAAGAGTGTCTCTTCTTTTCAAATCCAAGGTATACCGGCAAAGTGAGGAACTGCAAATTATTAGCCTTTAATGCATAAGTACTATTTTCTGCACCGAATCCATAGGTGGTTATCTGCTGGAATTTTGAAAAGCCTCCGTCACCCGACCTTAACTGTAAAGATGGTCGCAAACCCACGAAAAGCCCTCTTTTAATAAACTGTTCATAGGTAAGACCGAATACTAAACCTCTTACCGGAGAAACTGACGAAGCCGCAGGGTCTATTAAAATCGATCCTGCCCATGCCAATCGTTTTTCATTATTCTTTTTAGGCATATCCAATAAATCACTTCCTGTACCGGGTTTTATTTCATGGAGTATCGACAAAGAAAAATCTCTCCCGGGAAGAAATTCCAGTAAATGGATGGACATCTTTTCAACCAATGAATTTTCTTCCTCCCCCATGTCTGAACGGTTCATGTACAGGGAAGGGTTATTTCCACTCTTTTCCAAGCTCGTCAAATTTCCCAGGGACAATGAGGAATCTGGCCGACGGTCTGAGTAATTTCTAACAGCCATTTTTGTAATTTCCCTAGAGACCCTCTTTTTGGAAATGGAGGAGGCATTTGATGATGTCAACGGAAGAACCTTATCTGTCGAATTTAATTTAAGTTCTTCTGGAGCAGATCCTTGCAAGATAATTTTCGTTCCCCCTTTAAGTTCATTTGTGCGATCCTTAGACAGGTCAGGTTCGGCTAGTGGTTGAACATAAAAGAAAATAAATAGTGCACATGAAATCACGGTTACAAC
>JAGQWV010000477.1 GCA_020437045.1 Saprospiraceae bacterium
GATCAATTTAAAGGAAGAAAATTAGCGGGAGTTTTTTAGATTTCGAATTGGAAGAAGTGAGATCTACTCTCACTTCTTTCTCCTATAAATGGCTATGTCTTCGAAACTATATGCATTGGCTATTTTTTAAGTAAAATGCAGTATCTTGAAATGAAATGGAAGAGTGTTATTTGATTAGCTGTTTAATTATTTCATGGGCTATCTCAAATAAAGACTCAAACTTATCAAATCCTGTGGTCATGTTACTGATTAATCGATTAATATTTCTGCTAGTTTTTGTAGCGTTTTCCAATTCGATTGATGCCGAATCATCTGAGTACTTTCATCCGTTAACCAATGATGACTGTTCAGGTGCCATTGCGATTCCTGTCGAGGAAATGGGTTCTTGCCAAGGCATCACTGCAACCAATTGTGGAGCAACCGATTCTGAAAAGATTGATTCAACAATTCCCGAGCCGGTATGTGGTGCTTATCAAGGTGGTGATGTTTGGTTTTCAGTAAGCGTGGCATATGGTGAGACAGTGACTATTGAAGGATCTATGGGAGGAGCCATGGCTCTGTATATAGGTGCCTGTAATTCATCCCAACTGGATTTAATAGAATGTAATAAATCGCCCTTGCCAAAACTTACTTTCACAAATGTCTATCTAGCTGATACAAATGTTCTTATTCGATATTGGGATATAGATAATGATGAAATGTCTGACTTTCACATATGTGCCTATATCGACAGTCCTCCTAACGATAGTCCTAATGATGCTAGAGGCATCGAGCATTTAAATGTATGTCAATA
Organism: Saprospiraceae bacterium; assembly: GCA_020437045.1. Taxonomy (GTDB): domain Bacteria; phylum Bacteroidota; class Bacteroidia; order Chitinophagales; family Saprospiraceae; genus JABDMH01. The sequence goes on from JAGQWV010000477.1 coordinate 794, forward strand.
TTTAGTAGGAACTTCCCTAAATGCGACAGAAACGTATCCTGGCTGCGTCGGTACAGCGGATGATGATGTATGGTACAAATTCGTTGCCACTAATGAGTCGGCAATTATCGAAGTACAGGGAAACGGAACCTACGATGCAGTTTTAGAATTTTATTCGGATCCTTTGGCTGAGCCACTTTCCTGCACCAACCAAACGTTAGGCGGGGGATTAGAATCATACATGGCAACAAATCTTATTCCAGGTAACTTATACTATTATCGCATTTATGACTATTGTCCTTATACCATTTCCCCATCAGATTGGACATTTACAACCTGTGTATATGGTGGCGTATCGGTTCCAACAAATGATGAATGTTCTGGAGCCATTGAAATTCCGATAACGAACGGACAAGGTTGTTTGGAAAATCAAACCAATATTCGAGCAACAACATCTCTTCAAGAAACTGTATTTCCATTCGATCCTTCGTCTCGGGATGTTTGGTTCTTCGTACCATTAACCAGATATGAGACGCTTCGTATTGATTTCGAGCCTTTGGGCAGCTATGGTGACATGGCAATATATACTGGAAATTGTAATGAAGATGGTCTAATGTTTATTGATGCTGATTATACTTCCTTTAGTGCACCAGTTATTTCACTTTCCTACACCAATTTTCAAATGGATGATACACTTTATATTCGAATAGGGCTCAATTGGCGGCATTATGATGTTTTTAACATTTGTGCTGCTATTACTCCTCCACTAAATGATGAGTGTACCACTGCTGTCGAAGTGAAGCATTTACCATATTGCAATGAAGTAACAGGAACATCTCTAAATGCCACCCAGTCTACTTATAGTTGCATCGGAACGGCGGAGGATGATGTGTGGTATAAATTTGTAGCTTCAAATACCACTGCTATCATAGAAGTTACGGGTGTTGGAGATTACGATCCGGTCTTGGAATTTTATTCCGGATGCGACACTTTGGTTGATTTTTCCTGTACGGATAATTCAGGAAAGGGTGGTCGAGAGATTTATGAGGCATTTGGGTTGACAGTGGGTAAATATTATTATTTCAGAATTTTTGACTACTGGAGCCCGAATGTTTTACCCCCTGTTGATTGGGGATTTACTACGTGTGTATATGGTGGTGCATCCCCGCCTCCAAATGATGACTGTATTGGAGCCATATTTCTTCCTATTGGACCTTTTGGCCCTGTTCCGCAATTACAGTGTCAAATGCAGGGGCAACAGCTTCGGAAGAATTTGACTCTACTCTTTCTGAATCTCAGTCTTGGAATTACAATGGTGGTGATGTATGGTATTCCCTATTTATCAATAATAATGAGACAGTCTCGATCCTAGGATCATTGGGTAGTGGTATGGCTCTCTACAGTGGATATTGCAGCAATGGTCAGTTAAAACTTATTTCCTACGAGGACTCTTACGGAATACCAAAAATTACGTATAGCAATCTTACTGGAGTCGATGGAACCTATTATATACGTTATTGGAATCTAAATAATGACATCAGTAATACAATGCAGCTCTGTGCTTACAAAAATGATCAGAAAAATGACCGATGCCAAAATGCTACTCTGGTAACTCACTCACCG
>JAGQWV010000478.1 GCA_020437045.1 Saprospiraceae bacterium
AGAGAATCTTTTATTACCTGGTCGATTAAGAATTATGATGGCAGTCGTGATGACGCAGTCGAGTTCTATCAAATAGCAATTCTTATATTTTATGATAATATCCAATTGGGTAAATTGACTGTACTTAATAGCTCGATAAAGAGTTATCTTTTTGCCATCGGTAAAAATAAATGGAGAGAATACTTTCGACATAAATCCCGATTTAGCTCCGAAGGACTGATTGATTTAATGACAAGATTGACCGAAGAACGGGAAGACGAAGAAACAGCGTCTGATATACTGATATTAAAAAAGGAGTTGGAATCACTTGGTTCCCCTTGTCGTGAACTTTTGGAGGCGTTTTACTATGAAGGTTTGTCCCTGGAAGAAATCGTTGTGCGATTCGGATACAAAAATAAAGATGCTGCCAAAACGGCTAAGTACAAGTGTCTGCAGCGTTTGAAGCGTCATGCCAAAAGGCAATAGGTATTATTTTAGAAATTCAGGATAGCCCTCTTGGGTCTTCCATTTAATTGAGCTTTCAAAGGGTTACCTGTCTACCCCAAAATGCATTTACTTAGAGATGTATCAAACAACCACTCATTCCGTACCGTTGTAAGTATCGTACTTAATGGGCATTATTGTACTTTGGATCCTGGGTATATCGAAAGCTCTATGAAGGAAGATAATAATCGGAAGGATATTGAGAAACTGGAGCATTATCTGGCCGGAGATCTGACTGCAGAAGAGAAAGAAGTCATCGAAACTAGGCTCGAGTCAGATAGTGTTTTTCTTGAGCTCTATAAAATGTTAAAGCACCTGCCGATAGCAACCAGGAAAAGTCACCTGGAAGCGCTTCTACAAAGATTAAAATCAACCGAATCTAATGTAAAACGGAAAGAGTAAAACTGGATATCATTCGATATTAAATTTACATTCCGTCAAACCGCTCTCGTTCTCAAACGTGGTGCGATTCCAATTTTTTCAAATTATCGGACTAAATGCCTAAAAGGGCATCTGGCTTTTCTCTACCGACAAAAGAAAATCCAGATACCCTTTTCAGTGTTTAACCGGGATTATTGATTGAAATCAGATTATTCATTGCATCCGCTCTGATTAATATTTAAAACCGTGGTTTGAGGCACCGTTACATCCGGTTCCATACTGATCGTCGGAGCATAGAGGGTGACATTTTTACCGGGAGAAAATATGGTTCCGGTCTTAATCCTGATCTCGCTTCCAGCTTCATATATACCTTCGAGTGTACCCATGGAAGCGGATAGCTCTAGTATGTCAGTGCATAGCAGACAGTTTTCAATTTTATTACTTCCCGGTCTCCATCGGGATAGAATGGTCTGTACCTCAAAATTAACCAGAGAACCAGGATGAGTTTTGGTCGTCTCCGATAATGTGTCACTACCCGGAAGCACATAGGGTTGCGAATCGTTGAAGCCATATGCTGCCACCAATCCGGGGGCATGTTTAGAAGACGTATTGGTCATTACATGCATAATTTCGGTGGCATCGAGTGCCTTACTCCAAATTGACATTTCATCGAGTCCTCCCCAAAAGAAATTGCAGTTACAATTATGCCCTTGTCTCGCAATATACATGGGCAATGTATCATTATTACTGGTGACAGGGACCGAATAACTCTTTATTCCATCCGGTGCTCCATTTAAGTAGAATGACAAATTATTGCTTGAATGATTATAGGAAACGGCTACATGACTCCAGGTCTCAGTAGGCACATCCGTATCGCTATATAGCCATTGACCATTGACAAACAGGGCAATCTTATTCTGGTAGATACTAAGGATCCAGATCGATACTCCTTTGCTTAAGATTGTTTTTGGTCGAGAGTCATAATTTGGATGAACCCACGCAGTAAAAGTGAAGTCGCCCTCCAGAACATTTAAATCAGGTTGATGAGGAACTATGATGTGATCATCAATGCCATCAAAATCAAGAGATGCATCCACTACACCCGGACATAGATCCGCATAATTTATGATATCATCACAATCGTCATCAATGCCATCATTGGTTGGATTTAAAATATTACAATCGCAGTCGTCGGGTGTTCCTCCCAGATCAGAATCGATATAATCATTGCCTCCCGGACAGCGATCATCGCTATCGGCTACACCATCTCCATCGGAATCCGGATCCCCGACAGCAAAGGTCCAACGGATGGGAGAAGACATTACATTGCCATAGAGATCTTCTACTCCGCTGATTTCCACTTCAAACTGTTGATTTACCATGGGAAAAATATCTTCCAGAGGGACTACCGTGATTCTTCGATCATCACAGGAGAGCTGAGCCAGAACCACAGTGTTCTGCGGGATCATTTTTAGCGTGAGATTGGCATTAGATAGTTGATTGCATTGAATCTTTTCATTAAAGTAAACCGAAATCTCATCGCCAGGAACATAGTTGTCGTCCAAGGGTTGCTGCACACCATAAACCACCGGCGCTGCCCGGTCTATAATACCGGTCTTCCGCTCAGAAAAATTAAAAGTGGTACCACACTGTAATCGCAAGCGAATGTCATACGCACCATCATTAATACCAGTGGTATTCCAATTGACAGTAGTACCTGAAGGATTGCTGGACAATTGGTTTTTCGATAAAATTATGTTAGTCGAATTCCAGACATTTTCTCCAGGTAAGGCATATTCCATTCTTACTTCGCTAAAATTGGAGTTTAGATCATAACCGGTAATATTGATTGCCTTTTGGTTATTGTCGATATTATTCACAACCCAGTTATTGCCGGGAGCGCTAAGGACGATGTCACTGCAGGGATTATCAAAAAACGCAGAAATACTTACCGCCACTGCCTCATCACGGGCACAGGTAGGATAGAATAAAAACCTTAGTCCTTCATAGGCAAAATCAGAAGTGCCCAGGTCCCGCTTTACCTTTACATTTCTAAAAATGGTTCCTTTGGACAGAGGATGAAAATTGATGACATTGGCAGTGAAATTGGCCCCGTTTATAGTGACGATAGCACCGGGATTGGAGGCGTTGACCAATTCCAATGTATAATTTCCTGCTTCGTCGGTTTCACTTTGATTGCTCAGTTGAAACTGAAAAGTGACTTCATCGACGCCAGGCGCTGCATATATAATCGGATTGGTCACAGTCATCACCGGTTTAAATCGCTTGGCGGTACCTTCTTCCCAGGGACAACTGGTTTCTCCCGCTCGCAGTTTAAATACGGGTGTTCCGTAGACCGGATCGGTGACCACATCTACGGTCCAACTGTCGTCTTTGTTCGTGCCGTTTTGGCTGTTGTCATCGTCATCAAACACATATCCTGTTGTTGTGGATGTAGAAACACTTGATGAACTTGCCTTACCAATCTCTGTCCTGAAATTGACTGCGACACCTCCTGAAAGTCCACTACCGGCAATCTCGAAACCAGCTTCGGCCGCTATCGTTGCATCGATAATCGTTTGAAATTCAATCGTCCTGGTTTGCGTAGATGATTCTGTATAGCTCCTGGTTATGGCTCCGTCTCCACTATTGAATGAAACGTTTCCGATGGTGTCTTGCATCAATGCTTCTGCCTTGAGTTCTTCATTTAATTCTAGTACCTGTTCCCAGACTTTGATCGATCGCATAGCTTCAAACCTGGCCATATTATCATTCGGTGCTGCGTTATCATATAAATCCTGAAGATTTGGTATCACCGTGTTTCGGATATGTCCATCTGTGTATACAAATTCCGTCTGGAAACCATCGTTGTCAACCATAATGACAGTGTCGAGCACCAGTGCACAGTTTTTCAAATCAAATTCAAGAATGTCCGCTTTTGCATAAACCAAGTTAATGGCCGCACCCACAAAAACATCCCCTCGTGGTCCTACCACATTTTGATCGTCCGAAGTTTCAAAGCGTTGTGAACTTTCCATTTCCAACACAAAATCGTCTGTTGTAGTCGTAGACCCTGAGATATCCAGCGAGGCTCCGATTTCACCCCATATTTTTAAGCTGAAGATATCGACGCCCGCTTGGGCCTTTGCCCAAACATTCACTCCGCCTCCCAGTAAAGTGGAAAATGATTGAGTAAGGGTGATTTTTTGACTCTGTT
>JAGQWV010000479.1 GCA_020437045.1 Saprospiraceae bacterium
GGTGGAGTGCTGATGAAAAATTCTTTAATAATGTTCTGGCAGAAAAGATCAAAGTGCCGGTTCCTAAAACAGTGTTACTTCCTTCCAAAGAAATGCCACCAGATACGAATGAAAATTCATTTCGGAATTTGAAATATCCGCTGGAGTGGGAACAGATGGTAGATTATCTCGGAGGATTTCCCTTATATATGAAACCGCATTCCGGAGGTGGTTGGAAAAGTGTCTATAAAGTGCACAATTTCGATGAATTATTTCAGGCTTATGGGGAAACCGGACATCTCGTCATGATGCTCCAGGAAAATATTGATTTTGATTATTATTTCCGTTGCTACAGCATTGGACAAAAATATGTTCATATAATGCCTTATGAACCCAGAAATCCACATCACCTCCGATATTTGCAAGAAACACCATCGTATCCAAAAGGTCTCCTAAAAAAAGTAGAAGAGTATGTTTTTAAAATAAATAAAGCCCTGGGATATGATTTTAATACGGCAGAATTTGCCGTGCGTGATGGAGTACCTTATGCGATAGATTTTTGTAATCCCGCTCCCGATGCAGAAGTAACTTCGGTGGGAAAAGATAATTTTGAGTGGGTCGTTGAACATGCCGCTTTGACCGCGATCGAAAAGGCAGAAAATCATAAGGCGGGAAAAATGAATTTAAGTTGGGGGTCATTTATAAAAGATGCGGTTAGTTAGCAGGTTTTTAAAACCGCATTTTCTTGGGATACTTGATTGAACAAATTTAATCCCACCAATCTTCGCCCTCTACCAGATATTTTTCCCGAATTAATTTTTCGTTCAGTTCGATGCCGAGACCAGGCCGGTCGGTCAATTGGATGTGTCCGTTGATAATGAGTTCTTTATCATATCCTAATACTTCCGGATCACCGTTAACACCCCTTCCATTTCGATTTATGTCATTACTAAGAAAAACTTCGTGACCCAGAAATTCACGCACTGACGCAGCGAGATTAGCCGAAGCAACGGTGGCAATCGGACCGGCCACATTGTGGGTGGCTACAGGCATGTAATAGGTCTCGGCCAGGTCGGCTATCTTTTTAGCCTCTAGCAGACCACCTGCCATAGAAACATCAATCTCAATCATGTTGACACCCTGATTGACAATAAACGGACGAAAATCATCCCTTCCATAGAGGTTTTCCCCACATAGAATAGGAACCGGTGATTTTTCTGTTAGTTTAACCCATTGTTCATTATAGGCGATGGGCAGTGGATCTTCCATCCACCAGGGCCGGATCGGGCTGACCGCCTGAGCAAGACGCAACGCACTGTCAAAATCAAATTCCCAGTGGCAATGGACCGCAATATCAAATTCCAAACCAACTGCTTCACGAAGGTTGGCATATCCCACGGCATTGCGATCTACTTCGATATTGGAGAGCCTTCGATTATCCAATTTATTCCATTGTTGATCCCGCAAAATGTTTACTTTGGCTGCAGTCCAACCTCCATTATGCATTCTTTCGGCAAATTCCTGACAGGCGTTCTTATCCAAAAGATCGCGAGGACCAGATGAAACATATGCTCTCACTTCTTTAACATGCGATCCACCACCCAAAATTTTATGAACTGGTTGGTCCGTGATTTTACCGATGAGATCCCACATGGCGATTTCTACTCCCGTGATGGCATGCATAGCTACACCATGATTACCTCCATAATAGGATGTACGAGTACCCATTTTAAAAACCAACCTCTCGAGATCCAGCGGATCCTGATTGAGTAGGATCGGCTTGCAAACATTAAGTATAATATCTTTTGCACCCAGCCCATTCTCATCATGATGGCATTCGCCAATACCAACGATTCCGGCATCCGTTTCAATTTTTACCAAGGGACTGACCCGGAAACCTATCTTGGTAAGGATACACTTCACATCGGTGATCTTTACTTTTTTAACCAGGGGATTACGAAGGAGGTTAAAATAGGGAATACATGCTCCGGGTACGGACAAAAATGTATTTCTCAGGAAGTCACGCCTGATCATAATGAAAATATTTAAGTGAAAATGGCTACAGGTAAGATAATCTAATTTTTGGATACATAGCTGACTCATCTGCCCCTATTTGAAGAGTACCTGTAAACCCACTCGAGAAAATACCGGATTGCAGATCCAAATAAAAACAGACCATCAGTCCTAAAAATCGGATTTCATTTTTATCCGTGTTTCTTTATGTGTTCGGGTCGAAGCTTTTTTTGCACACGAAGATTGAGGAAAAACATAACTAATAAGAGAAGCAAGACGAACAAATACGCAATTTGTAACCCTTTCCAGTCGGCCAAATAACCAATTACCGGTGGTCCTACAATAAAACCAGAATAGCCAATTGTGGTGACCATACTTATACCGGTGCCGGGATCGATTCCCGGCGTATTACCAGCTTTACTATAGACGATCGGTACGATCACGGACAATCCGAGTCCAGCCAGGAAAAACCCCAAAATGGCTAATCCGGCAGAGAATCCTACGATAATGAATAGTAGTCCTGCCAATGATATAATACTGCAGGCGTTGATGAGACGCTGATCACCGAAATACATTCGGGCTTGGTCGCCAATAAGACGTCCAGCCAACATAGCCAAAGAAAATGCACTCAAGCCTACCGGGGCCAGCGATGGAGAAGCTTCAATAACTTCACGCATAAAATTGGTGCTCCAATCTGCCATCGCCCCTTCTGCCAACATGGCACAAAAGGAGATAATTCCGATGCCGACCAAAGCCAGGGAAGGGAAGTTAAAATATTTTGCATTTTTGATTTTTTCCGGAGAAACATCGAGATCATCTTTGATTAAATGGCGAGACATAGATATTACGAATAGAAAACCAGCCACGGCCATGATAAAAAGATGGTGCAGGACACTCACATGTTGCGAAATAAATATAGTTCCTGCACCGGCCCCGACAAACATCCCGAGACTGAAGATGCCATGAAACGTAGACATAATCGGACGACGGGCATTTCTTTCTACTAATACGGCCTGGGCATTCATGGCCACATCCGTGATTCCGGCAACTATTCCTTTTAGAAAAAACACGATACTAAGAATGATGACTGTCGGTGACAACATGAAGAGTGCTACGGAAAGGCAAAAAGAAAAGGATGCGACCAGCGTGACCGGTTTACTACCCCAGCGACCTATTAATCCTCCAGTGAATGGCATGGCAAAAAGCGATCCCAGCGCACCGGTCAGCAGCACAAAACCGACACCCCGATAGTCCAGGTCATAAGATATTTGAATATCCGGTATTCGGGATACGTAAGTAGCATAAAGTACACCATTGGTGAAAAAGACGCTACTGACGGCCCATCTGGCTGCACGCATGGATGAAAATTAAGCGGCAAATCTAAATTTTATTATTTATTGATTGGCGATTGTAGTGTACGGTATCACTATCTAAGTGGTGAGAGATCATTATCTTCAGAGCCACTAAAAACATCAGGAGAATGAAGATGAATGAATCCGTAAGGACCAGCGTGATTTCACTGGTAATCAGGAGCATATTTTTTAGTATGCTGGTAGTACCTGTATGGTCTTTTGCTCAGGGTAAAGCCAACATTTCGGAATATAAGCAGGAATTGAAAACCTATGCATTTAGTGACCCAGATCCCGTGCCGATTTTAGTTTCCAATCCAAAAATTTACCCCTATAATAAGTATGA
>JAGQWV010000480.1 GCA_020437045.1 Saprospiraceae bacterium
TTAACAATTTTAATTTGGAGTCTACTCAGGAAAATTGAGGCCCGCTAAAATCAGATTTATCCGTACCCTTTGTTTCTGGAGTGGGGCTCAATATTATCCTGGGAACAATCGGTAAATCATAGTTCAGGTAGCTAAACTTTTTTCGAGTTGCCGTACCATATTTTCTGAGCCACCGAAGAACGGAGTTCGCTGGTGAACTTCTGTCGGCTGGATATCAAGAATAGGCATTGTGCCATTTGAAGCTCTGCCTCCAGCTTCCTCAATGAGAAAGGCCATTGGATTGCACTCATACAGTAGTCTCAGCTTACCCTCCGGAGCTTTGGTTGATCCGGGATACATGTAAATACCTCCTTTCAGAAAAGTCCGGTGCAGATCGGAGATCATGGATCCGATATACCGGCCACTATAAGGACGGTTGGTACCTGGATCATGCTCCTTACAATATTCAATATAGGATTGCATTTTATGGCTGAAATAAGGATAGTTACCCTCATTAATGCTATAGATTGCCCCAGACTTTGGCATCTGAATATTCCTGTGCGACAGGTAAAAAACGCCAATGGAGGGATCATATGTAAATCCGTTCACTCCATTTCCAGAAGTAAAAACTAACATTGTTGATGATCCGTAGATCACATAACCGGCCGCCACCTGCTTCCGGCCAGGCTGCAAGAAATCAGCTTTGGTAGCCGGGGTACCAATGGGAGATATCCGGCGATAAATGGCAAACACAGTTCCGATCGACACATTTACTTCAATATTTGATGAACCGTCAATGGGATCAATTAATACAATATATTTTCCATTTAGTCCCTCTTCGTTTTCAAAGGTTATGGTCTTTTCTTCCTCTTCAGAAGCAATACCACATACCTGATGACGGGCCTTCAAGGCTTTGACAAATAATTCATTTGCATAAACATCCAGTTTCTTTTGATCCTCTCCCTGAACATTCACTGATCCAATATGGCCCATCAAGTCATCGACCAGCCCCGCCTTATTAATCTGACTATTTAGGACTTTTGCCGCCAATCTGATAGCACTTAAAAGACTACTAAATTCTCCCTTGGCATAAGGGAAATCTCCTTGATTCTTAATAATAAATTCCCCTAGTGTTATTAAATTGTTCATTACTCGAAATACGGTTTTTCTGTGAATTCAGGAATTTACTTGAAATGGCTATTAACAATATAACGTATTCTCTATCTGGACGGTAGACAACAGTGTTAAATTAATAACACTGTCAATTTTTCGGAGTTATGCATCCCAAGTTACAAAAATCCTACCCTGACAGATTTTACGAATGTCTTGAATTTGAGCATTGATCGCAACACCAGGGGTCGGCTTACGCCAGGTATATGTTTTGATTAAAAGGTAAATCGGGTAAGTTGATCCTATCGATTTGGATTTTTATTTACCTTTAACTGTTTCATAATCTTACTGCCTTACAAAATGAATAGATACTTATTTTTATCCTTATTGACATTGTTTGCATTTAATCATCTTGGTGCCCAGGAGGTGGGTATTATTATGGGAACGGCGCGACAATATTTGGCAGACGATGTCGAAATGGGTCTGATGAAAATCAAAAATATGGGTATCACATATCTCGAAGGTACCGGACCAAGGGACATGCCCAGAGAAAAATATAAGGCGCTACTCGATAAATACCATCTACAAGTTATCGCCGGAGGTGTAGATTTTGGCAAGTTGCAAAGTGAGGAAAGTATCGATGCCGAAATTAAAACATTAAAGTTTTTCGATGCCAAATATGCCGTCTGTTACTGGATTCCACACGATGGTGACAACTTTACTTTTGCAGATATGAAAAAAGGAGTGGAGGTTTTCAACAAGGCAGGAAAACAGTTTGCGGAGTCGGGCATCTCTCTATTATATCATGCACATGGCTATGAATTCAGACCTTATGATGGTCCGGGCACTATGTATGATTATTTTATGGAGCATACGGATCCGAGATATGTCAATGTAGAAATGGATGTATTCTGGATGCGCAACCCCGGTCAGGATCCTGCTGAATTAATGCGAAAATACCCTAATCGAATTCCGGTGACACACTTAAAAGACCGGATGATCGGGTCGATAGACAACTTAAACGGCAGGCAGGACAAAGAACGTAATGTCGTACTGGGAGATGGAGATGTCAATATTGCTGATGTGCTGAAAGCTTCTCAGGAAATTGGGGTCAAATATCATTTTATTGAGGACGAATCTGCACGAGCAGGTATACAGCTGCCGATGCATCTCCAGTACATCCGTGACTGGCAACTGGACGTTCAGGCATTAGAAATTACCCTGCAACAATTCCATAAAGCAATTATTGATGCTGACTCCGTCGGTCTGGCTAATCTCACCACTGAAGAATTGACCTATGGACATTCCAGTGGAGCGATAGAAGACCAAAATCTATTTATCACCAATCTGGTATCCGGTAAATCTGATTTTGCGAAAATAGATATTTCCGATCTGGACATTACCGTCAAAGGAGAGGTAGCCTGGACCCGCTTTAACATGGCTGCCGACTTAGTTAGTGAGGGAAAAATCAACCCAATAAACCTGAAAATGCTTTATGTCTGGACCAAAGAGTATGGTATCTGGAAATTGCTTGCAAGACAGGCTGTACGTTGATGTCCGGAAGCAGGCACTAACGATTATCTCTGGGAGGATGTGGAAATACCCATCTTGCGCTGACACTAAAACAATACTATTTCACACGAAGGAAGATTAGCCGTTCTCGTCGCTTTTGACTTCGTTGATCCTCAGTCAGTTAATCACCCGGTATCTTCCTTCGTCTGGCCTCGTCAAAAAACAACGATTGACGGCTTCTGCATCAAACTGAGTATTTCAACGCCCTCCTATAATATTCAGACGCCGAACAATAGGTAACGTCTATTATTGAACACTCAGTTTTTCATGTTTCCACTCTTGCACTAATTGCCAAACTCGCTTTTGGAGTTTTTTGACGAGCTTCTTAGGATATGGATCCCACATTGGCAATCCAATCGGTGATCTACCAACTAAAATGGCATAATGTGCGGCTACATTGGCCATCGTTCCCAAATGATTCTGATGTATATTTTCTACCATAAATGGCCAATCAACCCGAAGCGAAAAACCTGAAGGAGGATCAGCAATCAAATCGTAAAAAATTAATCCACAAGGGATCACAGGAATATTATTTTCTCTTTCAAATTTTTTCATTTCCTGAACAATAGAATTGGTTTCCTTCTCAAAACCGGTCATGTGTTCCTTATTGATTGTTGGGTTTCTTCCCCATGTCATATGAACAGCCATTTGACTACCAGCATTACTAATAAGTTCTTTGAATTGCATTAACAGTTGTACCGGGCCACTGGTGACAATAACTAAATCGTATGCGCCGGTACTGATTTCCTGTCTTACTTCCTCCGTCCACATTTTGCTCAAACCCTGGCCCCAAAATATCATTGATTTTGTCTGAATATCCAATTCGGGTTCAATCATTTTTAATACTCTTGGAAAATGATTTTCTAAGCCTCCTTCGGTACCAATAAAACTGTTTCCGATATAGAGAATTCGGTCTCCACTCTTAATCAGACTGGTCCAGTGATTTTTTTTTGCAATTGGTATTCTTGACGGAGTGTTAACGTTGGGAACGTTATCCTTAAATAACAGATGACCGGATTTCCATTCACGATAGAGCTCCCAAACCCGGGTTTGCAGTAAGCGAATTAGTCTGGGTGGAAAATCATCCCATACCGGCAAGCCAACGGGCGAGAGACCAGTCATCGCCGCATACGTGGCAGCTACATTCACGATGGTACCGAGATCATTTTGCACCGAACTTCCAGGAACAAAAAGATAATCCGGTCTTAAACCTGGGTAATTCACTGGCTCCTGCAATAATCGATAATAAATATAACCGCATGGTATCACCTCGATACGCTCTCTTTGTTGAAAAGTCATCCAGGTGTTGCATTTTTCTTTTATCTCTTGAGCAAATGTTTCAAATGATTGGTCGGGTAAGAATGGATTATCCGGCCAAGCTCCAAAAATTAGCATTTCACTGGTCTTGGTAACCATTTTCGCCATTCTCGTCATTTCATCCTCAGATCCACTTTGTACAATTAAATATTTGTCGACGCCACTTATGGCTCTTTTCTCCACTTCCGGTGTAATCATTTCACCGAGTGTGCTTCTGTTGTACATAGGATACCAAAATACTTGAAAATCTAGGGGTTTGGCTGCATGTTTTAAGGACCACTGAAAATGATTGTGAAGACCACCTTCAGAACCAATCTTACTATTGCCAATAAATAATATGGTGTCCTTACCATGTAAATCAAGATCTTGTGCTTTGAGGTAATTCAAGCCCAGCAAGAAAACGATGATAAAAAAAAGATTTTTCATTAAGGAAATATACGCTAAACTCACAAAAACTAAAACCTTCCCGAAAGGTTGAAAGGGGACGTATCATAAGGGCAACCATATTAGGCAAACCTCAAAAAGGAGAGCGAACTGACCCGCATCGTTTCCGCATGCACTTACTACCATTGTTTAATTAGAATCAAATATTAACTTACGTTTTATTAAAAACAGGTTGCAAGGGATGTCAATCTTGACTTATTTATTGCAAATTTTTCCGGTCATCATTGGATCTATTTCACTCGTATTATTCTTATACTACTGATAAAATTTCGCTGGCCTGTGTTTATCCCTTTTATTGCAAAACTTTATGTATCGGCACTGGCTCCCCCTTTTATAGATCGGATTATTTGTTTTGATTAATCACTTGGTAGGAAATCCCGGTTAAAATATCAAACAATGGATTTCTAAACAATTCCATTGCTTGTCGAGCTACCAGCTCACAAACTCACACCCTCAGCATAATTTATGTACGAATAATCCACTCCTTAGTTTAGGTTCAAACCAGGTGACTTTTGGTGGCATGATTAAATCGTGATCGGAGATATTAATCACCTGTTGAATGCTCACGGGAAACATGGCAAAAGCCACTTTCATTTCACCGCTATCCACCCTTTTCTCTAATTCACTAAGTCCTCGCATTCCACCAACAAACTCAATACGTTTATCCTTCCGCAGATCATGGATACCCAGATATGGCTCAAGAATCTTTTTAGACAATATCGTTACATCAAGTTCTTCGATAGGATCATCAGTCTTGAAGGAGCCTGCTTTGGCGGTAAGTTTATACCATGTCCCATGGAGATACATACCATAAGTATGTAATCGTTCCGGGTGATATGCATCATATCTTTTTTCGATCGTAAAATCATTTGCAATTTTTTCCAGAAGCTCTTGTTCACTGAGCCCATGCAAATCTTTGACCAACCGATTGTAATCGAGAATTTTTAATTGGCTATCAGGAAATGCGACCGCCATAAAGTAATTATCTCTTCCTCCATCGCCTTCCTGTCCGTGCCGTTCTTCCCGCAATTCACGACCAGTTAAAGCTCCTGCTGCTGTCCGGTGATGACCATCGGCAATATATAGTGAGGGAACATTACTTTTAAAACACGACGAAATATCAGATACTATATCCGGTTGATTTATCGTCCAGACCCGGTGCCTGATATTATCTTCAGAGACAAAGTCAAATTCGGGCCCACCTTGTGTAGCTTCCTCAACCAATTTATCTAGATTCGATACGGCGGGATAAAAGAAAAAAACCGCTTCATAATTAAGTTTACTGGTCCGAATGTGATTGATTCGATCCGTCTCTTTGTCTTCACGGGTCAGTTCATGTTTTTTGATGATATTATTAAAATATTCATCGATAGAGCAACAGCCAACAAGTCCGGTCTGCTCATGATCTCCCATATTCAGGCGATATACATAGAAGGAAGGCTCGGCATCCTCAACCATTATTCCTCGCTCTACCAGGCGATCAAAATTCTCCTTACCTTTTTGATAAATCTCGGGAGCATAAGGATCCGCATCAATTGGGAAATCAATTTCCGGCTTGATCACGTGATAAAATGATAGCGGATTATCCTCCGCTTCTTCCAGTGCTTCTTTGGCATTAAGGACATCATAAGGGCGAGATGCCACTGACTTTACAAATTTTGGCAGCGGGCGAATCGCCTTAAAAGGGACAAATGTGGACATTATTTTTACTGTTATTCATTTCTTTGCATGCACCCGGGGCTAAGCATCAGGTTTCTATTCGAGGCAGAACCGTAATAAATTATCCCTGTTTAATAGTGATTACAAATGAAATTATATTTTACTCATATAAATTTAAAACCACTTAGCTTTCAGAAGCCTAAGGTGATCTTCAATTTTCTCGGCAAAAGTAGCCCATTTGAGCAAATATCAAAATCAATGAAGAAGCGGCGTGAAGTTAAAGTGCATCGATATAACTTGATCGCCGACTACAGATGAGGCATTAAGTACCGATTTTCTAATCTTAGGTCAATACATCGCGCACTACCGTACCATGCACATCGGTAAGCCGATAGTATCTTCCCTGATGCTTAAAGGTAAATCGTTCGTGATCAATACCAAAAAGGTGCATGAGTGTTGCTTGAAAATCGTGGACGTGCACCGGTTTTTCCAAAATATTATAGCCAAAATCGTCGGTAGTGCCGTAGCTAATACCATTTTTAACACCTCCACCGGTCATCCAAATGGTAAAACAGCGCGGATGATGATCCCGGCCATAGTTGCCCTGTTCTAATACACCTTGCGAATAATTCGTACGACCAAATTCTCCGCCCCAAACTACCAGGGTGTCATCCAGTAGTCCCCGTTGTTTGAGGTCTTTCACCAACGCCGCAGAAGGCTGATCCGTATCCCTACATTGGTTAGAGAGATTTCGGGGCAGATTAAAATGCTGATCCCATCCGCGATGATAGAGCTGTATAAAATTCACTCCTCTTTCCAACAACCGGCGTGCAAGCAGACAATTAGCAGCATAAGTACCAGGAATTTTGGACTCAGGTCCATACATTTGATAAATGTGGTCAGGCTCACCATCGATATCCATGACCTCAGGCACTGAAGTCTGCATTCGATAGGCCATTTCATACTGAGCTATTCTCGTCTGTATTTCGGGATCTTTTTCAGATTCATATTGAATTTGCTGAGCTTGGTAGTAAGCATCAAGCATAGATCTTCGCGTGGCAGCATCTATGCCTGGCGCATTGGAAAGATAAAGCACCGGATCTTTTGCAGAACGAAATTGCACCCCCTGATAGACAGATGGTAAAAAGCCACTTCCCCAGAGACGATTGTACAGTGGTTGAGCATTTAACTTTCCGGTCCCGTTGGATAGTAAAACACAAAACTCAGGCAGGTCTTTTTCACCATTACCCAGTCCATAACTAAGCCATGAACCAATGCAAGGACGGCCCGCTTGCTGTGAGCCGGTTTGAAAAAAAGTGATGGCCGGGTCGTGATTGATCGCTTCCGTATGCATCGTTTTAATAAAACAAAGATCGTCGGCAATCTCAGCCGTATAAGGTAACAGTTCGCTAAGCCAGGCACCGGAATCACCATATTGTTTAAAATTAAATTGTGCTCCGGCAAGTGGAAAGGATTTCTGCCCCGACGTCATACCCGTAATACGCTGACCCTGACGAACGGAATCCGGTAATTCCTCACCATTAAGCTTATTTAAGAGAGGCTTATAGTCAAATAAATCATGCTGCGAGGGACCGCCACTTTGAAAGAGATAAATGATTCTTTTGACTTTTGGGGAGAAATGAGGCAGATTTTTTCCAGTGACCGGAACCAGACGGTCAAGTGCCAGTCCACCCAAAGCCAACGTACTGTTGAATAAAAAATCGCGCCGGTTCATTTCCAAAAAATGCTTGATCATCCTCAATTTCTTTATCGTTTAACCAATGTCTCATCAAAACTTAAGATCGTATTACAAACCACCGTAGTTGCCGCCAAATCCGCCAGGGGCAAAGTAGGATCGACCGGATACTCTCCTACCTGCACCAACTCCGCTGCCAGGGCAAGATTGTTCATATATCTCACTTTTTCTCTTTTCCAGAGATCTGACAACAACAATATCACTTCATCTTTAGGTTTTAGTCCGGTCAGCAACCGATAGGATACTTTAATACGGTCGTCTTCGCTAAGATTCATCTGCATAACTTTTTCTGCGAGTACCCGGGAGGATTCCACAAATTGAGGATCATTAAGCAAGACTAACGCCTGCAGCGGTGTATTCGTCGCCTGTCTTTTCGGGATACACACTTCCCGGGAGGGGGCATCAAAGGTGGTCATGGAAGGAGGTGGTGAGGTTCTTCGCCAAAAGGTATAAAGACTTCTCCGGTACAGGTCTTCACCGGTATCCGGCACATAAACTTTGAGCAGCGTAAATTCACCTTTTTCCTTCCACAATCCCGCAGGCTGATAGGGTTTGACACTAGGACCACCGATATGGGAAACCAGTAATCCGGATGCAGCAAGAGCACAATCCCGTATTTCTTCGGCCGATAAACGATAAGATGGGCCTCGTGCCAGTAATAGGTTTTCGGGATCAGCCCTTCGCTTTTCTGCGCTTACCGATGAAGATTGCTGATAGGTAGCCGAAAGCAGCATGCTTTTGATGAGGGCTTTTATATTCCACCCGGATTCCCGGAAACTCACTGCCAGCCAGTCTAACAAGGCGGGATGACTGGGTAAAGCTCCCTGACTACCAAAATCTTCAGAAGTTTTTACCAATCCCTGACCAAACATTAATTGCCAGAACCGATTAACTGCGACACGAGCGGTGAGCGGATTTTCTTCATCCAAAAACCATTCAGCAAGGCCGTAACGATCCGGGGACACACTATCCCTAAACGTTAGTATGGCCGCCGGTGTACCCGGAGATACCGGTTTAACCGGAGCATCATAGACTCCGCGGTTTAGAATAAAAGTAGCTCTTGGCTTCAGCATATCTTCCATGACCATCACACTCGTCAACGTATCCTCTATGGAAAATTTTAAACGGCGAAGATTCTGTATTTTCCTTAGGGTGATCAGATATTCGGGATTCTGCACTTTCTGATATTCTACCTGATCCGACGGAGACAGTTGCAGGGAATTCAGATCGTCCAAATAAATTGCCCTGGCTTCGATGGCTGTAATCTGCCGGGAATATATTTTCAATTCATCAATAAATCCATAACCTTTGTTACTGTCATTGTAAGGGATGCGACCACCCACGGTCAAAGAATTTTTAGTATTCGCAATTCCCTGTTGGAGATTATCCAAAATAATGTCCGTTTCCGCTTTCTCACCATCAATAAAAAACCTTACACCCTGAGCCGAACCTGATCCATCATAGGTGATGGTAATATATACCCATGTATTCAGTGCCAATTTTTCTCTTCCCTGCACTTGCAATCCAATGGCCGGCAAACTATGTACCATTCTAAACATCGGAAAACCATCATACAACGCCACTTCATATCCGGGAAAATTATCCGCTTTACTGCCTAATTGATTTAAAATACTGATATAAGGATCAGCAGTTTCATATTTGAAATAA
This sequence comes from Saprospiraceae bacterium, assembly GCA_020437045.1. Classification (GTDB taxonomy): domain Bacteria; phylum Bacteroidota; class Bacteroidia; order Chitinophagales; family Saprospiraceae; genus JABDMH01. The sequence goes on from JAGQWV010000480.1 coordinate 9,506, forward strand.
AAAGAAAAACTAAAGGGATCAGCCCGATCGAATTTAATTTCTTTTTTATTAATATTTACCCAGTCAAAAGCCGTATATCCCAAAGCCCTTCCTTTCACGCCATCGACTTGTTTTATTTCACCGGAGATTTTCAATTTATCTCTCTTGTCTGCCTTATTAATAAAAGCATTATCGGCAATTTGATCAAAGGATATATCGGCGATCAAATTTTTATTAAGTGATTTTATCGGTCCTTTCCACTTTTCGACATTCTTTTCTGAAAAAACGGCATTGCCTTCGGATATTAATTTTTTAATTTCAAGATCGATACTATCCAATTGTTTTTGCACCATTCCGGATTTAAGGACTAACTCCGGTCCGGAATTGCCATCACTGGCCGTTATACCTCTTTCATTGATATTATTGAAAAAACTAAAGAAACGATAATATTCCTCCTGGGACACCGGATCGTATTTGTGATCATGGCATTTGGCACACTGCATAGTCATACCCAAAAACACTGTTGACGCCGTCTCTGTCCGATCAGCGGCATATTCAATACGATATTCTTCATCGACAATACCACCTTCTCCATTTTGCCGGTAATTTCTAAGAAATCCAGTAGCTAATCGCTGATCCTGACTGGCATTCGGTAACATATCTCCTGCCAATTGCCAGGCCAGAAATTTATCGTACGAAAGATTTTCATTAAATGCCTTAATTACCCAATCTCTCCAGGGCCACATAATCCGTAGTCCATCTTGCGAATATCCGTTGGAGTCTGCATATCGAGCCAAATCCAGCCAGAATGCCGCCATTCGTTCTCCATACTGAGGCGAGGCCAACAACCGGTCGATGACCTTTTCAAATGCATTGGCAGAGTTATCTTTCAGAAAATCATCAATATGGGCCAGGGTCGGGGGTAGACCTGTTAAGTCGATGGTAGCCCTACGAATTAAAATTTCTTTAGTGGCAAGTTCATTTGGTGTCAGTTGTTCGGACTCAAGCTTGCTAAGCACAAAATGATCAATCTCATTTTTACACCACTGCTCATCCAGCACTTTGGGTATCTCCGGTCGGCGGGGAGGGGTGAATGACCAATGTTCTTTGTATTCTGCTCCCTGTAATATCCATTTTCTGATCATGGCCAGATCCCGATCAGACATATCTCTCTTAAAATCCGGAGGCGGCATTTTCCATTCCGGATCAGAAGAAAGCATTCTTTGAAAAGCTTCACTTCTCTTGAGACTTCCATCGACAAAAGCTAATTTTCCCGAGGTAAGATGTCTTTTCAAACCGCCATCCGGACTATCCAATCTCAACTCCGCTTTAAGTGCATTCTTATCGGGCCCATGACAGGGAAAGCAATGCTCTGATAGAATGGGCTTTACATGAAAGTTAAAATCGACCTTATCGGGCAGATTCATATTCGCCACATCATCAGTACCATTTCGGAAATCACAGCCGATGAATAAACAAGCTATAAAAAGGAATGGGAAATGCCTATGATAAATATCCAGCTTCATACATGGGAAAGATAAGGAATTTGCCAATTACAAACCCCTGCCGCTAAGCATAGCTCAGGTCATCAAATAATTACCTCTCACTTAACCCTGGCTCACCAGCGTGCACAAGCGACAGGTCATTTCTTACGCTAAAGTGCAGACCGAAACATGCTACAAAAGGCAAAAGACCATCGATGGTGCAACCCTACTTTGGCTGGTTGCAAGTGAAAACTACATGTGGAAAATAAAGCCATTATTAAAACAGAGAATTAAAGCGAACTTAGCACTATACCTAATGTGTTGATATCGTAGGCAATAGCATATCTTTAACTCACTAAAAGATAAAAAAGTGAAAAAAGAATTATTCAAACAACTTATTAGCGAACAGCAAGCTGCCATTGCAGAACTTAATCAGGCGCAAAATAGAAGTTCAAATGATGCCGATCTCGAAGAGGGCGCTACTATGGATCCTGATGATCAATCGCATCAAAATCAAAGCACCGACTTGGCGACCTTTTATGGAGAAATGAAAACCGACAATAAAGCCATCATTCACGAGCTGGAAAGAGCTATGGATAAGAAATTAGAAGATGTAGCATACGGAGCCATTGTCGAAACCGAAAAAATATATTTTATCATCGGAATTGCCGTGCCAAATACCACCTACCAGGGAAAAAAGGTAGTGGGGGTCAGTGCTCACTCTCCTGTATTCAGAGATAATGAAAACCGAACTGCCAAGGAAAAATTTATTCTCAACGAACGCCTGTTGAAAATTATCTCCATAAACTGAGCGTAAAAGAGTTCAGCAGTCGAAGCAAAATACCGCCTGCACTAATGGAAAAAAAAGTAAAAAAATGCATGATTGTCTGATCCTTCCAGAGCTCCCTATTTTATCTGCCTTTCAGCCCTCATTACGAAGTTCTAATACATACTGTGGGTTTAAATAGGTTGTTGATATCAAAAAAAAAAGCACCTTGATCAACATCAAGGTGCTTCTTTTTTGTTAGAGGCAGGGGCAACTCATAGAGACCACTATTGTCCCCCGGCCATGTCTTTATTCAGCAGGTCATAAAACTGATCCAACTTGGGCATAATGATAATTCGTGTTCTTCGATTAGTCGATCTACCTTCCGCTGTATCATTGGAGGCCAAAGCATTCCATTCTCCCCTCCCGGCAGCAATCAATCGATTAGGATCTATGTTGTGATTCTTTTGTAGGGCGCGGACGACCGAGGTGGCTCTCTTGACACTGAGATCCCAATTATCTTTAATGCATTCGTTTTGAATGGGTACATTGTCCGTGTAGCCTTCTACCAATACTTCAATGTCGGGTCTCGATTCGATAATCGTGGCTATTTTAGCTAAAACTTCATTGGCACGATCGGAGATTTCCGCACTACCGCTTTTGTACAGCATCTTATCTGACAAATTAATGAAGACGACTGTCTTGTCCACTTTTACTTCGACATCATCGTCATCCAATCCCTGCGGCAAAACACTTTTTAAGTTAACTGCCAAGGCTAAATTGATCGAATCCGTCCTGTTTTTTGCTGCCTGCAACAGATGTATGTACTTATCTTTGCTTTCGAGTTGCTGCAGCGTCTCCTGAATATTCTTGGTGGCGGACTGAGAGAGTTGGGTCAAACCTTCAACTTGTTGTAATTGGATATCGCGTTGCGCCCGCGCATCCGAAATCTGTTCTTTCAGGTCATTGATTTGCTCTTCGCGGTGTTTAAGATTCGTCTGTTCACTTTGAAGGCTATTCATTAAACGTTCCTTTTCCTGCTGACAAGCAGTCAATTGATTCATGTAGCGGTTCAGATCTACGCCACAGTCGCCGAGATCCTTTTGCACTTTTGCCAAATCATCCTGGACTGCCAAAAACTTTTTCTTACTGACACAGGAGGAAGATGTCAGATAAAGGCCGATCAGTAACAGTAATAAAGAATGCTTCATCGTTCAGAAATTCAATTTTTTTGTGTTAAGAATGAGTATTATATTAAAATCCAAGCGCTAAAATATAACAAAAAGACCATATATGTAGTATTTATTCGAAGTAAATGTCAATACCATGGTTAAGTGGAAACCTTTAGAATGATTGATTCGGTGAAAAGTTCTTCGTCGGCTTTCCAGCCGAATATTTCGGCCTGACCAGCTTTATTACTAATTTTACTTCAATAACTTACGTCAATTACTTTATCAACAATTATGAGTATTTCAAGAATCGCATTTCAGTCCCTCATTATCGGCACCCTGCTTACCAGTTGTTCTTCGCAGGAAAAAAAAGATACCGATACCATGAAAAATAAAGCACCTTATCAATTGATGACCGTCGATCCCGGTCACTTTCATGCCGGACTGGTTCAAAAGTCCATGCTGGAAGGTGTG
>JAGQWV010000481.1 GCA_020437045.1 Saprospiraceae bacterium
TCTTTTGATGACACCACAGTCGCCAGCAACATTGTATTACCCATTCTGACCACTACAGATCCATCTGCTTGTGTTGCCAGTTTACCTGTTTCGATGAAAACTTCTCTGCCATCAGGCAGTTTAAATGAAGTTGATAGAGGAGTTTGTTTTCCCATAATATAAAAATGTCGTCGTCTTTAGACGATTTTAATGATGTGGGTAAGGTCAAAATTACCCTTAGGAATCCAGATAGTCCGGATCCTGCTTTAGGTTATAATATTGTCAAATCGTTTTCTTAAGCTAACCTTGATCACTTTCGTAGACCTAAACGTTCGATCAGTTCTCTGTATTCGTTGATATCTCTTTCAGCAACGAACTTCAATAATCTTTTACGCTTACCGACAAGTGAAAGTAAAGTTCTTCTGCAGGAATGATCTTTCTTATTCATTTGGAGGTGCTCAGAGAGGCTTTGGATTCGATAGGTAAATAGAGCAATTTGCCCTTTTGCAGATCCGGTGTTCGACTCCGAACCACCGTATTCTTGGAAGATTTCCTGAATTTTCTCTTTAGTTAAATAAACTGCCATTTTAATTTAGTTTTACCATTAGTGATTAAGCAATCAGTTATAGCGGCTGCAAAGATAAACAAATAATCTTTCTCGTGTTGGAGATTGTTTTACGTCTGGTTTTCCTTTCTCTTGGCTTGATCCCACAGCTGATCCATCTCTTCTAAGGACATTTCCTTCAGGGGTTTGCTGGCATTGGATTCAATATATTGAAAGCGTTGGTAAAACTTTTGATTTACCTGAGCCAGAGAGGTTTCCGCATCCAAATTATAATAACGGCCAAAATTAATCAGGGAGAAGAGCACATCGCCAAATTCATCTTCTCGGCGGGCCTGACTAACCGACGGGTCATTAAGGACTTCCTTCAGCTCGTCGATCTCCTCCAGGAGTTTTAACCACACATCTTCCTTTTCCGCCCATTCGAATCCCACTTGCTTTGTTTTCTCTTGCATCCGATAGGCTTTTACCATTGCAGGCAAAGAATGAGGCACTCCGGAGAGCACTGATTTCTTTTTGCCCTTGCGTAATTTTATTTGTTCCCAATTTTGTTTCACTTCTTCCTCATCCTTAACTTTTACATCTCCATAAATATGTGGGTGTCGTTCTACCAGCTTGTCACAAACGGCTTCCAACGCATCACCGATATCAAAAGCATTTTTCTCCTGTCCGATTTTAGCATAGAAAACCATATGCAGCATTAGGTCTCCGATCTCCTCCTTCACTCCAACGAGGTCTTCATCCAAGATAGCATCAACCAGCTCGTAAGTCTCTTCGATGGTAAGATTCCGCAAGGTTTTCATGGTCTGTTTCCGGTCCCACGGACATTTCTCCCGCAAATCGTCCATAATATCGAGAAGTCGCTGAAAGGCCTTTAGGTTTTTATCCATGGCAACAAGTTTTTCCTATTTTTGCCAAAGGTAAATCTTTATACCAAGCACCGAATTTATCAAGGGTAAATTATCTTGATTTGAACACTATCCTCTGCAAACCTGTTTTTAAAGCTATAAGCAGTCTATTATGACCCAATTTCTAACAACACTCGTCATCATCTTTGTGGTCTTTGCGGTGTCCTTTGCATTGATCAATATACGTCACATCATTACGGGCAAGGAGTTTCGGGGAACGTGTGCCACTAACAATCCAATGGTAAAGGACAAATTTGGCTCCTGCAATGTTTGTGGACGAACCGCTAATGAACCCTGTGGCATGCCGGATGAAAGCAAAGGCTAACAGTAAGCGCGGGTAAGAAAATCTACATCAATTGGTAGGCTTCTTAAAAGTTAATACACAAGGATCTCTTCGCAGGTATATTAGTCAAGAAGATGCCCCATGATCTTCTTCTTGGTCTCCAGATATTGAAGGTTATCCTGATTGGATTCGATTATAATGGGTACTCTTTCTACCAGACCGATCTCTGACTCTTCGATCGCTTTGATTTTATCCGGATTATTTGTGAGTAATCTGATTGACTTTACGTTAAGGTCTTTGAGGATACGCACAGCCAGATCGTAGGACCGTTCGTCAGGAGCATGACCCAGGTGTACATTGGCATCAACAGTATTATAGCCAATGTCCTGCAGTTGATAAGCCTTGAGCTTTTCAATGAGCCCAATCCCTCTACCTTCCTGCCTCAGATAGATTACAATTCCTCCTTCTTTACTGATCTGCTCTAAAGAAGATCTCAATTGCGTGCCACATTCGCATCGCGTGGATTCAAAAATGTCTCCAGTCAGGCATTCCGAATGGATTCGAGTCAGCACATTTTCCCGTGAGGATGGAGTTTTTTCATGTACCAACGCGAGATGAGGCATAGGTTCATGAGGATCATCGGCGTATGCGATCATTTCAAAAACTCCCCAACGGGTTGGAATTACTGCTCTGGAAATTGCCTCCATGTCACTTGTATTCAAAAGACAAAGATATCAATGACTCACAAGTTTACCTACTCGAAGGAAATCAAGCTGTGAAAAATTGATATCAATCAATAAAAACCTTGCTTGCGAAACAAGCCTTTGAGGCAAAAAGTTTTACACCACCACCTTCCGCCCCTAACAGTGATGGGACGAATTCCTGGAGATGCAAGAATGGGTGAAAAAAGTTTTAAGATGCGTGTTCGAGGTCTGGTGAATTCGGTTAAAAAATTCTCCTCCTCTCTGAGACAAGCTTGGATCCAGAAATAATCACAGCTCCCAAGAGGAAACATACAGATGTAATGCACAAAATCAACATAAGTTATCTCGGTTTTTCCTTATCAATTCATGATCCCAGCGCTAATATGGTCATTTCTATTCACAAAAAAAACAATTAGCGCAAAAAATAATATGAATGAATTACAAATACGTAATTCACTTGGAGATAACTGGTTATACTAAAGAATTAACCCTATATTAAAATATAACATATATATGGGTCTTTAATACTGGAAGAAGGGGGTTTACGCTCCTTCTTCCAGCAAAAGTCAGGCCATCATTTTACCTGTTGGCCCTTTTCATCACCAAGCATGATTCGTTCCTGATGATTGATTGATTCCTGATGAATGGCTTTCAAAACTTTAGAAATAAACTCCTCACTTAAATTTAGAGGTGCCGCTAAGGTCATTGCCTTATCGATTATTTCATTCCACCGGTCGGGCTGTAAAACAGCTATATTATTCTGTTTCTTGTATTGTCCAATTTTTTCTGCAACTTTCATTCGATTGCCCAACATCTGAATGATCTCCTTATCGATAGCATCAATACGTAAGCGCAGATCTTCAATATTATGTTGAAAAACCGGATCTCCGGCGCCGGTTTTCCGGATCTGCAGACGATCGATAATCTGCTCTTTCAACTGAAATGGAGTCACCTGCTGCTTGGCATCACTCCAGGCATTGGCCGGATCGCAATGTGACTCTAACATTACCCCGTCATAATTTAAATCAAGGGCTGTCTGAGATACTTCGAGCAAATTTTCCCGATTACCACAGATGTGGGAAGCATCAACAATAATCATCATATCCGGAAAAGATCTTTTGAGCTCGATGGGAATCTGCCACTCCGGAACATTACGATAAATAGTATTTCCAAATTTCGAAAACCCGCGATGGATCAAACCTATGCGCGTGATTCCGGCATTATAAATTCTTTCCACCGCTCCTTTCCACAATTGCAAATCCGGATTTATGGGATTCTTGATAAACACAGGAATATCGACACCTTTCAGTGCATCGGCAACTTCCTGGACTGAAAATGGATTTACGGTCGTCCGGGCTCCGATCCACAAAGCGTCAATACCAACCTTCAGCGCTTCAAAAACGTGTTGCGTATTGGCAACCTCGGTGGTGATTTTAAAACCAAAGGTATCTTTTACATTTTTTAGCCATTTCAGCCCTTCAAAGCCGATGCCTTCAAAGCTTCCCGGTCTGGTTCGTGGTTTCCAGATACCGGCGCGAAACATATCTACCGGAGTATTCAGGTCTGCCAACATTTCTGCGGTTTTCATCACCTGTTCTTCTGTCTCCGCACTGCAAGGTCCAGTGATCACAATAGGTCGATCTTTAGGCCTTTCTATGGGTAGTTTAATATCCATTTCCATGATAATTTTAATTTACGATTCTTCTAATTTGGTTTGCTTGTTGTATCAATTTATAAAATGATTCAAAATCTTTCTTAATAAGCAATGTTCTAAACTTACTGATAGTGTTAATATGCTCATCTAAAACATCGAGCACATAGTCCCTGTTTTGTTCAAAAATAGGTACCCAGGTTTCCGGATTACTTTTTGCCAAACGCACCGTACTACTAAAACCTCCACCAGCCAGTTCAAAAATCCGCTTCTCGTTTTTCTCCTTTTCCAAAACGGTCAAGGCCAGGGCGAAGGAACTGATGTGGGAAATGTGTGAAACATAAGCCGTATGAATATCATGTTCATGAGAATGATGATATACGATATTCATCTGCAGCGACTGGTACATCTCCTCAACGGTCTTGACGGCATCCGGATCAGAATCTTCACGATCTACAATCACGGTACACTTTCCCGTAAATAAATCAGGAATAGCTGCCTCCGGACCTGAGTATTCGGTACCTGCCATTGGGTGCGTAGCGACAAAACGTCCTCTATGTTGATGGCCTTTGACCGCCAGGGTAATTCCCTCCTTGGTTGATCCGACATCAATGACAATCTGGTGATCAACAAGATCAAGAACCTTCGGTAAAATTTTCACTATTGCATTTACCGGAGCTGCCAGAACAATCAGGTCAGCCTCTTTTATGCCGGACTCGAAACTGACTATCTCGTCGACAATACCCAGTTCCTTCGCCTTTTCACCATGCGACTCGTTTTGATCAACGCCCAATACCTTATCAGCAAAACCATTTTGCTTCAGTGAAAGGGCTAAAGACCCTCCTATCAGACCGATACCGATTACCGTAATGATCATAAATGCAATGTCTAATCTTTATTGTTATCTACTTTCCACTTTTCCAGTCTTTCCAAAGCTTCCTTCAACACCGGCTCTTTACTGCACAGGGATATTCGCAAATATTGCTGACCGTGATTTCCAAAAATATTGCCCGGTGTAATGAAAACATGTGCATCTTCCAGTAGTTGATCCGCCAGAGCAATCCCATCTGAATAAGTACCGGGTATTTTAGCCCAAACAAACATCCCCACCTGCCCCTTATCAAAAGTACATCCCAATGCAGTCATTATGGCTTCGGCCAGGACTCTTCGCTTACGATACGTGTCATTGACCTGCCGATACCAAACATCCGGCTGTTTAAGAGCTTCGACGGCTGCCAATTGAAGAGGTTTAAACATACCGGAATCCATATTACTTTTAAATCGTAATACTTCACTTATCCGATCCTTGTGCCCCACCAGAAAGCCAATTCTCCACCCGGCCATATTAAAAGTCTTACTCAATGAGTTGAGTTCAACGGCTACTTCCATCGCACCGGGAATCTCTAAGATGCTGTGTGGATTTTCATTGAGTATAAAGGCATACGGATTATCGTGACAGAGTAATATCTCATGACGTCTGGCAAAATCCACAAGGTCCTTGAACAGTGTTTGCGACCCAAGAGCTCCTGAAGGCATATGCGGATAATTGATCCACATCATCTTCACTTTCGAGAGGTCCATCTCTTCCAAAACATCGAGATCGGGTATCCATCCATTAGCCTCTGTCAATCCATACTCCACCACTTCGGCACCAGCTAATTTGGCGGCAGCACTGTAGGTCGGATAGCCGGGATTGGGCACTAATACCCGATCACCTGCCTGCAGGTAGGTCATCGATAGGTGCATGATACCTTCCTTTGATCCAATCAACGGGAGAATCTCATTAGCTGGATTGAGTACGACGGCAAACTTCTGTTTATACCAATCAGCAACCGCCTCCCGCAATTCCGGAATACCGGCGTATGATTGATAACCATGATAGTCTTCAT
>JAGQWV010000482.1 GCA_020437045.1 Saprospiraceae bacterium
ATCGCCATATCGTCGCAATCACATTCACGTTCATGCTCCAGTTGATCAGCGATCCACCATACGGCAGGATGATAATAAAAAATGGTCTCGATAAATGTATATATTAAATTAAGTAAGAAGTCGGATCTTTTGATGTGGGCTAATTCATGAGCAAGGATGGCTTCTAATTGATCTGGTGTTAATTGGGTTGCAGAACTAATAGGCATTAAAATGATGGGTTTCAAATAGCCGATAGTGCCGGGTATTTTTGTCATTGATGATTCCACTGCAGCAACTCCTTTTTTAACTCCCAATTGAAGACTTAGCCTTTTGATCATACTGACAATCTGATACTGCACGATCCTGGTTGAGTTTTTTCGAATGTGATATAATTTGAAATAGTTGACAATAAGTCGACTGCCAAGGATGAGAAATCCCAGAAACCAAATGATAACTGTTGTATAAATAGTCAGATCCTTTTGTAAATACGTATTCTGCAGCGGTGCAGAAAGCCAGATAATTTCTTCGGCAGATGATGAAAGGGATAAAATCGGGGTGTGTAGATTTGTCAGAAAAGTTGATAAGGCACTGACAAAGACCAGAAAAAGAGCTAGTGCACTTAATTCATGTCGAAAATGGGCAAATTTTTCTGGTATTAATTTTAGGACGATATAAAGCAGAAATGCAATTAGTGATCCTTGCCAAAGGGAATGTAAAATCATCTTGCCAAGGGCCGTAACTACGATAGGATCAAATAAGTTGATTAGCCAGTTCATTGTCAATTATTTTTGCTCTTTTTCAATCTTGTTGATCATTTTCCTGATTTCTTCCAATTCTTTGCTCGAAGTATTTTCCTGTCCCAGCGCAAGCATAATCAGATCTTTTGTGGACCCCTGGAAAAAACGGTCCACCATGTTCCGGACCATGCCATCCTGCACCATCGTCTCGTCAATGCTAGCTTCATAGATGTGCTGTCGCTGGCTGGTATCCCTGCTCACCAGAGCTTTTTCGGTCATGATTTGCATTAGTTTTAACGTGGTGGTGTAACCTACTTCGGGACGAGTAAGCTTAATGATGTCATTAACTTCTCTAACAGTGGAAGGGCCCTTTTGCCACAACACCTGGAGAATTTCTAATTCTGCATCGGTTGGTTTGGGAAGGTTACTTAGCATAATACGAATTATTTCGTACAATGATAGAGCTTCTCTTTGTATTAGACAAGTTCTATCTACGAAAGATATCGTACATTAAGATAAATTTAACTAATTGAACGATGAAATGTAGGTTTTCTGGCGATTTTCAAGGGGTTGGAATATGAAAATTGTCCCGGGGCAGATCCAGTTATTTGGCAGCATCCAGCAATCCTTCCAACAGCCACTTGGCTAACGCCTGTCGATTGGATGCCTGGAGTATGCGACGATGATCTGATTTATTTTGAATATTGGCGAGTTCGACCAGTACCATTTTAGGTAAGGTGTTCTTTAATACATAGAGATTGTCCCGTGGGTCCACTTCTCCTTCGTAATAGCCTCCAGCTCTGAATTTTCGATACTTATTGGCAAAGGTTTTCTGTAGTGTACTTGCTAATTCCCGGCTGGCTCTGGAGGTAGGGTAGTGGCAAAAGAATACATCTTGCCTATGGGAAATGCTACGGCTATCCACATGGATCGAAAGACAAGTTTGTTTATCAAAACCCTTGTTCTTATTTAATTGAAATAATTCATTAACCTCTGCTACGCGCTGGCGCAGTCTCTTCGCCTGATTCAAGGGTATTTCTGCACCGCGGCATCGCTCGTCCTGGTCACATGGTAGAATGTCATCATCTCTGATTCCATCGTTTTGATCTTCAACAATAAGGTAAGCTTTGGCACCCTGCTCCAGTAGCAACTTGAAAAGCCGGAGACATACATCGTATGCATACTCGTCTTCACAAAGCATAGTTCTCCCTGATTTACCCACCGCTCCCGGATCCGGTCCGCCATGCCCGGAGATAATGTAGTATACCTGGCCTTTTAATGCGTCGGATTTAATTTCGACATCGGCTTCTTTCTCTCCCAGGATAGGCAAGTGATAGCTACTTCTAGCAGCCGGTTTAACAGACGCGGCTCCTTTGCAGTTCAACTCGTGAAAAGGTACCCATAGGATTTTGCTGGCCCGATAGTCGGTCTGCCTCAACCGCTCCTGATGCAGCTGTTCATTGTATTTTTGGATCCTCAACGCCTGATCGTAATCACTGATGCCAATGGTACTGCGTATACTCTTTCCATTATAGGTGAAAATAAGAACAGGGAGTTTGTACGCCTTTCCGGCCAACAGATAATCATCAGTAGTCATTTCATTGAGCCGGTAAAACTCCTCGATGTTGCATGGTTCACTGAGCAAATGATATCGCTCCAGGAGGGTTAATACGCCGTCTCCATCTTTTGCGGTGGTCTCGAAGTATGAGGCATCACCATTGGCGATCACCGGAGTACAAAGAAACACACAGGCGAATATGAGAAAGACAATCATAGTTTTCGAGACCTTAAGTCGGTTCAAATGTAGTATAAAATTTTGAAAACGTTGTAATTAAATATATGGTTTAGTTGTCATGTGAAAGTTTTTACCGGTCTTTCCAGTACTTTTTATCTTTGATCGACTATCACCTGATTAAATGATTAAACAGTTGAAGGCTCTGATCTATAAAGATCTCCTGCTCGATTTCCGGCAATTGTTCGGTTTAGGAGGTGTATTTTTGTATGTCTTTGCGTCTTTCTTTATCGTCTTTCTCAGTTTCGGAGAAGTGGAGGGACAAGCCTGGATCACCTTGTATTGGATTGTCGTTTTATTTGGTGCGGTCAATGCGGTACTCAAATCATTCACTCAGGAAGATGAAAAGCGAAATATTTATTATTTCCTCGTCACGGATCCGGTTGCTGTGATGCTTTCAAAGCTGGTATACAATTCGGTACTTGTATTGTTCATCGCTTTGCTGAGTCTTATCCTTTTTTCTCTTTTGACCAGTTATCCAATAGTTACAAACGGTTATTTTCTTCTTTCATTGTTGCTTGGTAGTGTAGGTATTGCTGGTAATTTTACTTTTGTTTCCGCAATTGCCAATCATACCAGAAATAAAAACACGATGATGATGATACTTAGTTTGCCGGTCATCATTCCATTATTATTGCCATTGATTAAAGTTTCCATTAAATGTCTGGCAGTGGTAGATTGGTCCGTGGTTAAGAATGATTTTACCATGTTGATTTCGGTAGATCTCCTGATCCTTGGAATTTCTCTGATATTGTTTCCATTTCTATGGAGAGGATAATCAGTAGACTTCAGATATATTTTTATTAAATTTCGAAGAAAGTTTTTCATATGAATTTAAAATCACCCATTTCGGAAATAATGACCAAAGATGTCATTGTGCTGGGGGCATCAGATAGCCTTGCAGAGGCAGAGAGAGTTTTTGGGAATCATAGCCTAAGACACGCCCCGGTGGTACATAAAGGTGAATTGGTTGGCATGTTAAGTGTCGTTGATTTGCGTCGCAGCCTTGAGTTTGATGACAACATCAATGAAAGAAGATTAGCCAAAGTAAATCAGGTAATGACTAGTGATCCGGTGAGTGTCCAAGTTGGAGCGACGATAGGTGAAGTGGGGCGTTTATTTACAGAAGATGATTTTCATGCCATTCCTGTTCTGGATGGATCCCGGGTGGTTGGTATCATCTCGACGACTGATATCATCAACTATTTGATGGAGAGCCTGGCAAGCGACCTGGATTAATTATACTTATTGTCATATTCCTGTTTAGTCATAGTCAGGTTAAGCAGGGTATCATTATCTGTACTTTAAAAGTTTATAGCGGAAAACTTTCTAACATCGCTTCGACTTCGTTTAGGAGAGTCATTAAACTCCAAGTATAAATATGCTTTTATCTAATTGTACCTCACATTTTAAGTTATTTGGTTAATAGGTTTATTGGAAGGTAGGTGCGTAAGAGTCTCGAAATCAAATCGTGGTTTAATCTTTAAATCTAAATCAGCAAGAAGCTCTGGTGTCATTTTTCACTTCTTAAATATTGCTGGTTCGTTCTTCCTTTTTTACTATTTAATTCGGACATCTGAGGGCATAGATTAGTTTACTTGATTATTACGACTTAGCAGATCCTCAGATAAGATAATTTCATTTTTGGGTCCTCATGGCTTGCACCAGCTGTTCCAACTTCTGTAGTCTATCCCTTAGATCGGCGTTTTCCGAAGTAACTATCTTTTGATCATTCTCCATTTTTTCAATGACATTTTGTTGTTCTTTGATGGCTTCCACAAGCACTGGAGTGACCTGGTTATAATTCACAAAATATTCACCATCTACGGTCTTATTTACTGCCTCCGGGATGATATTTTCCAACTCCTGGGCCATAAGACCAATGACCTTGGACTGAGGTTGTTTTTTCTCCAATTCCCGGGCGTTTTGTTTGTACTGATACCGATAGGCATTAAGGTTTTTGATTTTTTGCAGAGCCCCTTCATCTATTTTTTGGATTTCTTCTTTTTTATTTCGATCGCTTACGGTCCACATTCCGGCTGTGTTTAAATAGGCAACCGTTGCACCGTCGTTATAAGGATTCGCATCATTTAATCCCATAGCATCTTCATCCAAAATGACAAGATGTGCCGCTACGCCGAGTTGTTCTACTTCATCTCCCGGAGACCACAGCGTAAGTGTATTGCCATTTCCATGTACTCCCGAAGCATCTTCCAACGAATCGGTCGTCGCTATTATAAAATTTCCACTTTGTGTAGTTCCATCTTCGAAGTTTACCGTCCGATCATACGTCTTTATATAGTAGTGATTAAAAGGATTGAGAATAGCTCTCCCCGCTCCCGGTGCTTTTGTTCCGATTGCCAGGTTTCCATTATTTTGGATTCTCATTCTTTCCATTCCATCCGTACGGCTGAAAATCAGATCTTGGGTGAATCGAATCGCAGAACTTCTCGCTTCCGATGGATGATTGGTACCGTAGTGAAGAATGGTAAGGGCGGATGAATTATTATACATGGTCAGATCACATTGTGAGCTCTCATCTGTATTCGTGGTCAGAATATTGTATCCAGGTGTCGATTTCTTGGAGAAAATCGTTCCTTCCACATCCAATGGATGCTGAGCAAGCCCTTCCAGAAATGAAAAACCAACGATGATTAAGGTTAGACAAGGGAATCTCAAATCTGTTTTATAGAGATTACTTGATATGATCAGAGAATCTTTCACTTGAATGTTAGATCTAAAACTCATTTTTAGAAATTTTAATGGTTGTTAAATAGTTTGCACAGATGGTAGATGTAAAAACCCTTCTTCAAAGGCCACCCGGACCAGACCTGCCGTATTTTTCACTTTCAATTTTTTCAATAGATTCTTGCGGTGCGTGAGTGCTGTATCAAAACTTACGAAAAGTGCATCGGCGATTTCCTGCGTGGAGTGCTCGTAGGCAATTAAATGCAGAACTTGAGATTCCCGTGGTGAGACTTTGGAAGTTTTGTTATTCATTTCCCACATTAATTTGTTTTGCAATAAATTTCACGGAGATTTACAATCCTATTTTTCATTTGGGCACGAACGTTTGGTTTGTGGGCATCAATGG
>JAGQWV010000483.1 GCA_020437045.1 Saprospiraceae bacterium
GATGTATTCAATCACCGCGGATGTAGATCCGCGACGCTCTTGGTGAGTTTGAAATAATTTTTTATAATTTATCATACAGGAACTTAATATCAGCCGGTATCGAAGCACTAATTTTTAATCCCCGATTATCAGTTAAATTATGTCTTATGTGTTGAATTCGGAGGTAATTAATAGCAGATAAAAGCTGATCACTTGACCTTATTAATTGGTCGTCAAATCCCCTTTGCCACCGAAATAATGGGTATTCGTGTGGCCTCAATTTATTGTATTTTAATGCGAATTTTTCATTAAGCGATTGCAGTTTGTCAGACCATATAAGATTTTTATACGTATCCAGATTGTGAGAATAGGCTAGGATCTGATTTATTCGATCAGAAGACACCCTTTTAATAGAATGAATCACTTCCGAAATGTTGAATAAATCTCTGACTTGAACGATCAAGTGAATATGATCGGGATTGATTTTATATCCAATCAAATTCGATTTTTTAATCTGAATGCATTCTTCAATAGTGTATGAAAGTGTTTCAATGAATTCATCTTCTTTAAAATAGGGAATTCTTTCTTTGGGATTAGTAGTTATAAGATAACAAGAATAAGGAATATAGATTCTTTTCATCTCGATTGTTAGGACACGGGATAAAATTAAAAATTTATTCTTTGTTCCAAAATTTCCAACTATTGATGCCAACTTCACAGTATTCACTGCGGATGTAGATCCGCAGCGCTCTTGGGGGTACAAAATAATTTCCATTGCCGAAGACTGCGGAGCATCTATATGCTCCGGTTTTGAAAGATTACCGTTATCAACCACCGCAGATCAAATCAAAGAAGACGGATGTATGCAATCACCACCGAGGTACCCATCGTCCATTAAAATTGCGATCATTTAATCACAATTGTCCCCTCTCCCCCATTTATAGGAAATACCATTTTGTGCGATTTTTTATTATAGGAAATTTCAACTTCTACTCCATTCAAAAGCACCTGTCTCGGTTTTCGTGCCAATGTGATGGTAAGCTTGCCATTCTTTTCAACATAATATCTTAAGGAAGAATTGGATATTAATTCAAACGTCAATGGCTCATCACAATCGAGACGGATGCCGCCATCCTGATAATGGCGGACTTTCGCTGCAAATATGTTTTTTTCATCCCAGGTCAATGCTAACGCATCCGTTACCTTATCCTCGATGGTATAAGCTTCACCTGGCTTTGTTGAAAAAGCAAAATTAGCCCCGGAAGCGACGCCGCTCACAAAACCGGATCCTGTATTTGTTGTGATTTCCGGAGTTGTACCGTCGATTCCCGAAGTGATCAAATTGGCTATTACCAATGGTTCGCTGTGCGTAGTAGCACTGACGGTGAGCATTCCCTCCCTTACCAGGGGCCGATCATTGCGTAAAGTTTTTAAATAGTGTGGAGTTTCCACTGCCTCTACCTGTAATTGATCTGGAGTCAAATGGTATATTTCCATAGAGGCCCCATCTTTGGTGATTGAGGAGTGCTTTTCATCAGGATGAATATCTTCCAATCTTTTACTTTGATAAAGCAAAGTCACTTTGTGATCCTCCTGATTTGGTTCGGCTACATCCAGCATTAGCAAAATACGGGGTTTCAGGTAAAGGACATTACGGCTTAGCTCTTTTACTTTCCCCCAATATAAACGACCAATATCACCGGTAGCAAACGCCGCATGCTCGCCGTTTAAAAAATGTGAAATAAAGGCATAATCATCAAAACCGGGGGCAAAATGCAAATGATCACCCACTCGCTGGCTCTGATGATTACCATCTATCAGGATCGTAGAATGCCCTACCGGTTGGGTTAACCAGGACTCATAAATCGGATCATCGTAATAATTGGAATTTGTTAATGATCTTTCTTCCACAAATATGGAATTGTGGTCGGCAAACCAAATGCTTCCTTTGTCCAAATGCTGGTGATTATACGTCGGACCGCTCCGCATGACAAATACGAAATCATCCGCTTCCCATCCACTTTTGAAAACGACTGTCCCTATATCCCGGAATAATTTAACGGGATCCTGATCAAAGGGATCTTTTTGCGGCACATCCGTGTCAAATATGACATCTTCATAACTAACTTGCGGGCTCGTAGATTCTTCGTCATGTCCGGCATTCAGAAAATGATAAAACCAGCTAAGTCGTGGGTCTTTGGTTTTGCTTAAAAGATACGCCCAATTCGTTGCAGAATTTAAATGTCCGTGTGAGTCACCATGTTCAAACCACAATTTGTCCTTAATTAAACCAGCCCAAATAAATTCATTGTACGTCCCAACCAAGGGACCGGTCAGATCAATATTAAACACATTATCAATGGAGGGTAAACTGTAAGAAAGGTTGGAAAAGGTATAGTTATTATAGCCAAAGCCCTCTCCCCATGCTCCATCTTTAGAGTCCGTCACCAGGTTGAGGAATTTATTTAATTTAATCATGGCCCCGGTAAAATAAGGCTCCAGGTTTTCCACATCAGATCCGTCCTCATAAATAGCGCTCATACACATTAGGGATCCACCCACCGTCATTGCCAGCCAGTTGGAAGTTGCTGCGGTGACATTATCGTTGTAGATGAACGTTCGGTGTACTCCTTTAACTATGTTTTTCATGAGGGCATCCCGGATGTGATGACTTTCTTCGGGCTGCATCAGATCATATGTAAGATCATAAGCTTCGGCCACGCGATGTGACCAACTACCGGTGCGATGCTCGCTGTAACGCCCCCGCTTGGTCTGCCATGGATGGGTCCAATCTGGCCACGAAGCCAGTCGCAGAAGAACAGCCTTTACATATTCTCCAGCTTCTTGGTCAGCTCCAAATGCATAGGCACGGGCATTCAATCGCAATGCCTCACCGGTATGATATATGTGTGATCCCCAGGCATCCCATGTGGCCAGCCAATTCTCATCGGGAAATTGGTCCAGGTCATAGTTCAAACTTTCTACCGGAATCTTCGATCGAAAGTCTTTTGCCCTGGACAACGTATTTTCCAATAACTGGAGATATGGCTCTTGCTCAAATTTCTTTTCGAGTTTACTTTTAGTATTTTGATCAAAAAGTAACCTTGGATGTTTTCCACCCATTTGCGGTGGAGAAATATGTATAGTAAATGTGGTCTCGCCAATCTTATCGCCGCCGTTTTTCATGATTAATTGACCCTGGTATAACCCGGGAGGAAAATCAATTTTAAAAGGATCGAGCTTCCAAACTCCCCCATTACGACTCAACATTGCATGAAACAACTTGTCCCCGGGATTGTTAAAAGAAGAAATATCCACACTAATTTCTTCCGCATCATCCGGAAAAGTGCCATTTAAATGAAATTCCTCGCCCTGCACGTAATGGTTTTTAGGTATGTAGGGTTTATATTCAGGTAATTTATACATTTCCGGTTCGGTAAAATGAAAAGACACCGGCCGGGCACCTTTGAAAGAGATATCATCTAACCCAAAATATATAGGCATGTCGGGATCCGCATGATCAAATTTCACCAGGAAGGCAAGGGCATAAATTTCTATCCTGGAATTTCCATTCAATTTTGGATTTTGGGTAATTATATCATCATAGGACACTTTAAATTCCTGCCATTTATTGGATGGCACAGCCCGGAATGTCACATCTATTTTACCATATTCTCCGGCCGCAAAACGAACTTTAAACCACTCACTACTTAAATGTGATTTTAAATACGTGCGAAAAGAAAGTTGAGCTCCAGGAACCAAATACATGTCTAACAATTTCTGCGCCCCAGCGTAATTATCCACCGCTGTATAAGGTGTCACCTTTTGCACAATGGAGATATTGGGATCACCGGAAATCATTTCATTAACCCGGAAATTTTGATTATAGGCAATATCCTGCCATAATGGGTAAGAAGCCCAGGCACCTAACTCACGGTCTTCGAAATCTTCATGATAGGTCCACTCTTCAAGGAGAATTTTACTGGCACCGTCCTCTACCAAGAAATCATTTCTTTCGTATAAAAGATCAAAATCAGTAGGA
>JAGQWV010000484.1 GCA_020437045.1 Saprospiraceae bacterium
CTTTGTAGGGATGGGCGAACTTGGCAGCATAGATTTCTTCCTTTTCCTTTAAGGTGCGATCCGGGTCTACAGATGCACTAATTTCCCTTTTAAAAATGATTTCGGAAGCTCCCTTTGCTCCCATCACCGCTATTTCAGCAGTGGGCCATGCATAATTCATATCCGCTCCAATGTGTTTCGAATTCATGACATCATAAGCTCCTCCGTATGCTTTACGCAGTATGAGCGAAATCCGGGGAACGGTGGCTTCACAAAAGGCATATAGTAGTTTGGCTCCGTGGGCAATAATGCCATTCCATTCCTGATCCGTACCTGGTAAGAATCCGGGTACATCAACCAATACTAACAAAGGGATGTTGAAGGAATCGCAAAATCGAACGAATCTTGCCGCTTTCTTGGAGCTATTAACATCGAGTACTCCGGCAAGACTATTGGGTTGGTTTGCCACGATACCGATACTTCTCCCGGCGATCCTTCCCAGACCAATTACCATGTTATCTGCATATTCAGCCTGAACCTCCAGAAAAGAGCTGGTATCCACCAGTTCTTCAATCACCAACTTAACGTCATATGATTGATTGCTCGACATGGGAAGGATACTCTTTAGATCTGGACGCAGTTCATCGGTCATCGTGTAAGAGAGACGCGTCGGCAATTCTTCGCAGTTCTGTGGTAGATAGCTAAGCACTTTCTTCAGCTGCAAAATGCAATCTTCATCATTCATAGCCACAAAATGGCTGATTCCTGATTTTCGGGCATGTGTATACGCACCTCCAAGATCATCTGAAGATACCTCTTCACGCGTGACCGTTTTAACCACATTAGGACCAGTGACAAACATATATGAAGTATGATCAACCATAAAGATGAAGTCTGTCAAGGCGGGTGAATAGACCGCTCCCCCTGCACAAGGCCCCATGATCGCAGATAATTGGGGTACTACCCCACTGGCTAAAGTGTTTCTGTAGAAAATGTCTGCATAACCTCCCAATGAATTGACTCCTTCCTGAATACGGGCACCTCCCGAATCGTTTAAACCGATCACAGGCGCACCATTTTTCAAAGCCAGATCCATGATTTTACATATCTTTTCTGCATGTGTCTCAGAGAGTGAGCCACCAAACACCGTAAAATCCTGGGCAAAGACATAAACCAATCGACCAGCTACATTACCATATCCTGTTACCACCCCATCTCCCAAATACTGCTGATCAGCCATTTCAAAATCAATCGTCCGGTGCTCTACGAACATGCCTATTTCCTCGAAAGAACCTTCATCTAAAAGTAGATCAATCCGTTCCCGGGCAGTTAGTTTACCTTGAAGATGTTGGCGTTCTATTCGCTCTCTTCCACCACCTTGCAGTGCGAGCCCCTGTTTCTCTTTAAGAATATTAAGTTTTTCATCCATAAACTTCGTGAGCATTTCGAATTATTGATAACTAAGGTAGTAACAAAAGATTGCATGGACTTCGAAAGTCGTAATAATCAGAATTACATTTTAGGGACTATATATTTTTCAATGTGATCAGGAACTTCCCCTTTGATGAAAAAATATTATACTTTTGCCTCCGATTTTTTAAACATATGTAAAGTGTTAATTTATGAGTGATCCACGCCTTTCCCGTCGTGTAAATGAAATGGAAGAATCCGCAACGATCAAGATGACTCAAATGGCTAGAGATCTGGCTTCCAAGGGACACAATGTGATCAGCTTAAGCATCGGAGAACCTGATTTTGACACTCCCAGCCATATTAAGCAAGCGGCCATTGAGGCACTGGAGAAAGGTGATACCAAGTACACACCGGTACCCGGAACAATGCCACTTCGTAAGGCCATCGTTGAAAAGTTTAAGAGAGACAATGGTTTAGAATTTACCGAGGGACAGATCGTGGTAAGTAATGGTGCAAAACAGTCGATTGCCAATGTGGTACTATCCCTGATTGATGAAGGTGACGAGGTAATTCTATTTGCCCCATATTGGGTTTCCTACAAAGAAATTGTAAAATTAGCCGGAGGAATACCTGTTGAGGTCAAAGCAGATATATCGCAGGATTTCATCATTAATGCTTCTCAATTGAAAGAGGCATTGTCAGACAAAACAAGGTTGATTATTTTTTCTTCTCCATGTAATCCTACGGGATCTGTGTATACCAAAGAAGATCTAAGTGCCCTGGTGGAGGTTTTAAAGGATTTTCCAAAGGTGGTCATTCTTTCCGATGAAATTTATGAATACATCAATTTTACAGGTAAACATGACAGTATTGGGACTTTCCAAGCCGTAAAAGACCGCACGGTGACCGTTAATGGCTTTAGCAAAGGATTTGCGATGACCGGATGGCGATTGGGATACATGGGGGCACCTAAATGGATTGCCGACGCCTGTAATAAAATTCAGGGTCAGATTACCTCCGGTGCCGCTGCCTTCAACCAGGCGGCTGCCGCGGTAGCTTTAAGCACTTCGTTAGAGCCGACTCAGGAAATGAAAAAAGCTTTCGAGCGTCGTCGGGACATGTTTGTAGGATTGTTGAGTACTATCCCCGGATTTAAAGTCAATACACCTACCGGAGCCTTTTATGTATTTCCGGATATTAGTGAGTATTTTGGGAAATCGTATGAGGGCCAAGAAATAAGGAATGCTGACGACTTTGCGATGTTTATTCTGGAAGTAGCCCATGTAGCGGTAGTGAGCGGAAGTGCTTTTGGTGCTGATGAGTGCATCCGGTTGAGTTATGCCGCCTCTGATGAACAGCTGAAAGAAGCGGTCAAGCGTCTTAGAGATGCCGTGGCGAAACTTTCCTAGCCCTACGCTGCGAGTGCTTCGTTTTTAAGTTTGGAAGCTAACTCTTCTCCCAGATACCTTTCGATCATATCATGGGCCACATAGATTAATGGTGTAAGTACGATGGCCATGATAAACTTGTAAATATAATTGACCATGCCAATGGCCAGTACAAGTTTGAAACTCCATCCTGCACCGATATAAAAAGCCACAAATAGTACCACAAAACTATCAACAAATTGGCTGATCAGTGTCGAGCCAGTCGCACGTAGCCAAATCATTTTTTCACCAGTGACTTTTTTAATTCGATGAAAAACCAGGACATCCAGTAATTGTCCCACTAAAAAAGCAATTAATGAACCTATGATGATCCATAATCCCTGACCATACACCAACCGAAATGCATAATTATAGTCCGAAACTTTATTCCGAATAGCTTCCTGCATCTCTGTCGATAGATTTGGTGAGATATGTGATGTAGGCCAGAAATCAGCCGGAGTTAGACGAATCGCAATAAAGAACATAAAAAATGCATACAAAATCAATCCCACCGCCAGAAAAGAC
>JAGQWV010000485.1 GCA_020437045.1 Saprospiraceae bacterium
TTTTCTGCCTGAACGGTTTCTTTGGCCAGTTTGCAGAGTTCTTTCACAAACTCAATGGAAGTGATGAGACCCTGCTCTGCCTTGTTTCTTAGTTCTTCAAGCCGGTCACTAAGTTTTTTGAATTTAGGATCGCCTGCATGTCGCTGAAAGCGTTTGATCAGAATCTTCTCCAGCTTCTTGGCGTTCTTCGGATCGGGATTGTTGAATATTTCCTCAATTATGTCGGCATCCAGGACAAATTCTTCGAGCTGATGTACTTCACCTACATGGATGTTTTCATGAATTAATTTGGTGGTTTGAGCTCCCAAAGAAAACCATAACAGCTTACCAATATTATCTGAGGCAGGTCTTACCGATTCAAATACCTGAGACAACCACTTGTAATCGACATTGTATAAGTCGAGAATATTATCTGGAGATAGTGATTCCCATAACTTGGATAAGTATTTATAATCCCTGGCGAATGCATCTTTTTTCTCGTTGGTATTGATGGCGTTCTGAGCAGCTTCCAATCCTTCAAATCCTCCAATAGTTCTATCCACACCTTCAAAATGGGCTAGCGTTTCCCTTATAGCTTCCGGTAACTTGTCTCGGAGTTCTGAGAGGTTGGAAATGACCTTCTTTACACTTTCCTCATCAAATTGTAATGCCTTGGCAGCGTCGTCAAAGACTCCAAAGTAATCAACGATGCGACCGAAGGATTTCTGTGGATATAAACGGTTAGTGCGGCAAATGGCCTGCAAAAGAGTATGATCTTTTAAGGATTTATCCAGATACATGGTTTGAAGAATTGGTGCATCAAACCCGGTAAGGAGTTTGGCAGTAACAACGATAAACTTCAAATCGGATTGCGCGTCATTGAATTCGTCTACAATCTTCTCCTGCTTGCTTTTATCGACGCCCCATTGCTGCTTGAACTCCAGACTATCATTTGCGGAAGTAGAAATAACCACCGCACTGGCTTCCGTAGGAAAATATTTATCCAATTCTTCTTTGTACTGTACACAACCAAAACGATCGGGGGTAACAATCATGGCTTTGAGTCCATGAGGTGCTACTTTTTCATTAAAGTGTTTGCTAATATCTTCCACGATTTTGGCCACCCGTTCTGGAGATTTCAAAAAGGCGGCCATCTTCGCTGATTTTTGATTCAAGGCATCTGCCTCATCATCGGTGAGGGCTGCTTCGTCCTTGAAAGCGGCAAAGGCCTGATCGATGGTCTCCTTATCCACATGCACATCTACCAGGCGTGGTTCAAAATGAAGCGGTAACGTGGCATTGTCTCGAATGGAATCCTGAAAGGTATAACGTGACATGTATCCACCCTCATCTTCTTCGGAACCAAAAGCCCAAAAAGTATTTTTGTCGGCTTTGTTGACCGGGGTTCCCGTAAGTCCAAATAAAAAAGCGTTGGGGAGGGCTGCCCGCATCTGGCGACCCAAATCTCCCTCTTGCGTTCGGTGGGCTTCATCCACCAACACAATGATGTTGTCACGGGTGTTCATGTTTAGTCTTGCATCCCGGAACTTGTGAATCATGGAGATGATGATCTTACGAGTATCACGCACCAGCATGGTTTGTAATTCGTTGATGCTATCTGTGGTTTCGACATTGGCGATGTCTGCTGCATTGAAAATACCACTGATTTGCGTATCCAGATCGGTCCGATCTACCAATACGATTACGGTAGGACTTTTCAGTTCGGGTGATTTGCGTAATTTCTGAGCGGCAAAAACCATGAGCAGGGATTTACCAGATCCCTGAAAATGCCAGATCAAACCTTTTTTTACTCGCCCTTCTTTGACTCGCTCCACAATTTTGTTGGCACCTTCATATTGTTGAAAGCGGGGTATGATTTTAATTCTGCGTTTCTTCTTGTCGGTGGTGAACAGGGAGAAGTTTTGTAAAATGTCCAGCAGGCGGGCAGGATGCAGTAGATCGGATAATTCTTTTCCGATTTCTGACAAACCCAGCCGTTTCGCCAAAGCATCTTCATCGTTTTCCAGACGCCAGGGTGCCCAGTATTCCAGAGGACTCCGGATCGCACCATAATACAATTCCTTACCTTCGGTGGCAAATGATAGAATGTTGGGCACAAATAATTGGGGTACGCTATTCTCGTACACATCGTGGATTTCATGTGCCCCGTCGAGCCAACTGACTGAAGGGCGGATAGGGGTTTTGGCTTCACCCACAACTACCGGAATGCCGTTAATAAGCAGCACGATATCGGGGATTTTGGTTTCCCGATGGTGAATCCGGTATTGGTTGGTAACCACATAGCTGTTGTTGGCGAGATTATCGAAATCAACCAGGCGGATCGGCACATGGCGGTTGTTCTCGCCAAAGGGCATGGTCTTATCACCAGTCAACCACTTAAAAAATTCTTCATTTGCTTTCACAAGGCCTACCTGGTTTACCACCAGGAAAACAGCTCGCAATTTATAGATGACCTCGTCAGCCAGAGCAGGGTTTTGAGAGATCTCCGGATTGAGGCGAATGAGAGCATTCTTTAATTCTGATTCTACCAATACTTCATTCACGCCCCGATGCATTTCGTTGGCCGCTTTATACTCCCACGCAGCACCATAGCCCACTTTGCCTTCCTGCATCCCGGAGGCATTTAAATTCACCCCACTTAATTGGTGGATAATGTAATACTCTACGCTATTGAGTTCTGTGAAGGCCATGGCTAGAAGATTTGGTTGATTAAACTCTTTTGTAGGGCTTTTGAGACCATGATTTTCCTATTAGAACTCTCCAAACATTTATAAAAATTTTTGAGATAATCGCTAACTCGATTTTGAATCTCAATTGAATGATAGGGAATTAAAGTCTCCAATACTTGTCGGCTATTTAGATGAGGTTGTGCTGATCGGATACTTTCACCATTATAATAGTTTTGAGCTTCCTTCTCGAGTAAATACTCTTGTAGCCATATTGGATTTATTTTTCTTTCATCAGATCTAATTACTAGATCATAGCCAGCGACTGCACCCTCACACTCTTTGGTTATCATGGCCAAGTCCCCGGTATATGCACCACTTCTAACAATAATAATATCTCCTTTACTCAGCTGAACATCTCTGCCTTTCGGTATTCCTTTACTCGATATTCTAAGAAAGTTCTCTGTATCGATTTTTCCCTTACTAATATCGGTGGCCCTAATCATAGGAACGCCATTCTCATCTTTTGGCGGGGGTTGACCTAAACCGTAAGAAACCGAACAGAAATAGGAAAGTGGTTTATAGTTCGTGGCAGACCTGTACTTCTTAAAGAAACTGCGTTTTGTATTTATTGTGACTTCATTTAAAGCCTTCTCCCGCTCAATCACCTCATCCATGGCCCAGAGGAGTTCGGCCAGTTCGGCTTGTTGGTCTTTGGGTGGGAGGAGGAATTCGTAGTTGGCAATATCCTTCCAATTGATGTAAGGATTTACAGAGCCTTTAGAATTCTTGATTGAATTGTCGGTAAACCCTTCGGACATCATAATAAAAGGCAGCAGCCGCTTATCAATCCTTTTCTCATTCGCCTTAATAACAAAAGTTGTATTGGATGTAATCCCTTTGAAAGGAGCTATCACTACTTTCCTTAAATAAGTTCTCCTCGATCCATATAGTATATCACCTTTTTCAAATTTTCTGATGAATGCTGGTCCTAAATATTCATCTGTTAATTCTCCCCATTCCCTCAGGTGAAGGTCTTCTGAACCCATGTGTTCACCTTTTACATATCGAGTCAGTTCGGTATTGTCGCGATCAACAGACTGCTTCTGTTGTATCGCTATATCTCCAAATTTAGTTAAGCTCCACAGGCTTTTGTCTATTTGAAGCTCGCTAGCAGCTTTCTCTATGATTTCTTCCATATTATTGCAAAACTTCAAATAGGATAGTCATTGATTCTTTCAATTTATCTCCACTTGCCATCCATTCCCTGAAAGCTTTCCTAAAAGATAAATCCGCATTAGAAATCTCCTTCTTAACATAAAAGTTGATGTTCATATTTCCATTGTGCGATAGGATCTCTTCAGTTGTGGCAACTTTAGCATAATGCGGTATGTCTTCAAATGCTTTATAAGCTTTGTAGAATTTATCAATGTGATCATTGGTTAAATAAGCCAAACCTTTATTATCGATCACGTCATCTTTACCATTTATAAAAAGGACTTTCCCCTTGCGCCTTGGCGGTTTATTGTTGTTGCCAACCAAAATCATAGCTTCCATTGGCGAGTTATAGAATAGGTTCGCGCCAAGACCAATAACCGCTTCAATTTCATCTTCCTGAAGCATCTTTTTTCTCATTTCTGCTTCCATATCTCTGAAAAGAATTCCATGTGGCCATAAGATGGCGTATCTGCCATTATCTAGGTCCATGCTTTTATGTATATGCTGCTGAAAAGCATAATCGGCACAGCCTTGTGGCGGCACACCCCATAGGTTGCGCCCGTAGGGGTCGTTGGCAAAGCTTTTCTGGTCCCAGGCTTTAATGCTGTAAGGCGGATTGGCCAAGATCACGTTAAAGGTTTTCAGTGCATCATTGTGCAAAAAGGCCGGGTTGGCCAGGGTATCGCCCCGAACAATGCTAAACTCCTCAATGCCGTGCATAAACATGTTCATGCGGGCAATGGCCGAGGTAAGCAGGTTGATCTCCTGTCCGTAGAGTTTAAGAGTGCGGTATTCCTTGCCTTCTTCCTTCAGGTGCAAGGCGCAGTTGAGCAGCAAACCACCCGACCCACAGGTAGGGTCGTACACACTCTCACCCGGTTGTGGGTTCATTATCAGGGTCATGAGCTTTACCACCGTGCGGTTGGTGTAAAACTCAGCTGCAGTATGTCCGCTATCATCGGCAAATTCCTTAATCAAGTATTCATAAGCATTGCCCAGTTTATCGTCTGCTACACTGCTTAAGCTTAATTTATGTTGCGAGTAATGCTCAATGAGGTTGGTAAGCGTTTCATCACTCAGTCGGTCTTTGTTGGTCCAACTGGCATCGCCAAATATGCCGTAGAGGGTGTCGGGATTGGCTTTCTCAATTTCGCGCATGGCTTCTTGCAGTGCCATACCCACGTTGGTGGTGGTTTCCCGAACTTTGTTCCAATGTGCTTGTTCCGGTACCTGAAAATGGTGGTGCTCGGCAAAGGCGGCATATTCCATATCACCATCGCTTTCTTTCAGGGCCTTTTCAAATTCTTCGTCATATACATCGCAAATGCGTTTGAAGAACAACAATGGAAAAATGTATTGTTTGTAATCGCCCGCATCGATGGTTCCGCGCAACAGTGTCGCTGCACCCCAAAGGTATTTTTCGAGTTGTTGTTGCGTCATGGTTTAAACTTCAAGATCCTCTTTAACTCCAAGAATTAGTTCCAATTCAACTTTCATTCTGTTTCTTCTTCTCTCGTAAAAATCTTGGAACTCGGCCAGTTCTAATGAGCCACTTGGCTCAATATAATGCTGTATAAGAAAGCTGTTTTGATCTGATGCGTTTGGAAGTCGTTCATATAACCAATCCTTAAAGTTTTTGTCCTTCTTTTCAATATTCTCATTAGCCTGTAGTAATTGAAGATTTGCAATTTTGTCATAGCGGTCAAGAAACACGTCCTGCTGTTCCGAATCTTCTATACCTAGAGACCGTAATTTATTTCTGGTAAAAAATGACCTTGGATGAATGTGGTCCTGATGGTATTTAAAACTGTGATTTAAAGAAGGATATAGCAAGGAAAGAGCACAATAAGTTTTGGCCTTTCCATATTTCAATTCCAAGATGCTGTAAATATCTTCATCGGAAAAGGAAATGGATCTTCTCTTACCTCTGTAATATTCAATAATCTGCTGCAGTGGGAATTCACCTTTATATGTATTGATTAGATTTCGCATTACAGGATATATGGCATCTGGAGTGCCACCAAACGTTCCCTTTAAGGATACCCTGGCAAGCCATTCGCGGATTTTATTTCGATTTTCAGTTTGGGATGAACTATGGATAAATGACTCACCAAATTCATTTTTATAAAGGAAGTAAGCTATCGGAATTACCGAAGTGTTGGCGAGTAAATTATCTCTATTATAACCAAATTTGGAGATCAGTATAGCCGCATTACGAAGAGCATGAGATATTTCTTCCCAATTTCCCTCGATGATTTCCATATTCTCAGTTGTAAAATTATCGACTTTAAATTTTACGTCTTTTAAATCCGAAAGAACCAAACAGGATTTTAGCACAAAATCCTTATTGAAATTAAATCCATCTCCAATCTGATTGAGATTATCCACAAACCCATGTATAACTTCCCGAGCGTCCCTTTCCTGCCATTGGGCGGTGGCAATTGATAAAAGTAGGTCTGAATAGCTAAGTTTGGTCCCGCCACTATTTATACGAATGAATATTTGAAGGACTTTGTCCAGCTCTTCTCCTTCTTCTAAAAAATAGCTGACAGATCCTTTTTGATGGACAACATTGAAAAATTGATTTAGAGTGTTAAGAGCAAATGATGATTGTTCTTTGGTATATTTCGAAGTATCCATTAAGTCATTCATCATTAGGTACTCCATGACTTTGGGAAGCTCTGTGAATTCTAAAACCTTATGAGCTTTAAACCAGAACTTGTCACTCTCTTCTGTTAACTTTTCATCCGTTAAAAACTGAAAGTCATACTCCATCTCCATTTCTTCAGAATTACCAAGAAGATTCAAATAAAGATGTTTTTTAGGAAAGGCATGTGGACTTTCCCACCTGTAATATGGCATTTTAGACGCATAGGAACCAGTTAGTGCCACGAACATTGATGTCATTCTTTGTTGCCCATCTAAAATGGCGATGATGTCCTGGTCTGATCCAAGATTTACTTTAGTGTTGTGGCGGGCATTCTTTTCGTGATAATGCGCCAAGAATTCATAAAACTGAAAATCTTTGATTCTATGTTTTTCAACTTTCCAGAATAAAAATGTACTAATGGGGTAATCCCGCATTAAGGAATCAAACAGCTTTTCAATTTGTTCGGTATCCCAAACAAATTCTCTCTGAATTGATGGAAGTACATAATGTCTTTTTTGGATATTTTCAATAACCTTTTTGATGGTGATAGGAGTTTCGTATGCCATTACATGAATTTCTTTAGTATTGTCTTAAATTTTTCCTCTGCCTCTAAACTCGCTTCCCAAGCCTTTTTCAAATCCATCAGAGCTTCTTCCACACTTGGCAGATTATCCTCAATAATCTTCTCCACATAAAGCGGAATGTTTAGGTTGAAGTCATTTTCTTTTAAATCTTCGTTAGAAGCCATCTTTACATAATT
>JAGQWV010000486.1 GCA_020437045.1 Saprospiraceae bacterium
ATTCGATCTCTTCCGGTTCGGGATGTTTACTCAAATACTTATCTAAAACGACTTGATGGATAAACCCTGTATATCCTGTCCAATTGTCTTCAGGCAATGGATTTGACAGGGCAATGTTATATTTAAAGTTTGGAAACTCTTCTTCAATTTTTCTGAATTGATCCGTATAGAACAATTCTCTTGATGAACGACCACCGTACCAATAAGTAACTTTTCTGTCTTTTGTTTTTTCGGTGTGGAATAAATGGAAGAGGTGGCTACGAAGTGGAGCCATACCAGCCCCACCACCGATATAGAGCATTTCCCGCTTGGTGTTCTTGATAAAGAACTCACCATAGGGCCCGGAAATGGTCACCTTATCACCAGGTTTTCTATCAAAGACATAAGAAGAACATACTCCGGGATTCACATTCATCCATCCACCTTTTCCACCATTGGCATTTCGATCCCATGGCGGAGTGGCGATCCGGATGTTCAGCATAACGATATTTCCCTCAGCAGGGTGATTAGCCATGGAATATGCCCGAAACTGGGGTTCATCATTTTTCATCTTCAGGTCCCACAATTTATAGTCATCCCACTCTGACTTAAACTTATCCGGACCTGCCGGATCATCAGGCAAAGCAGATATATCCATATTCTTAAAATCAACTTCTATCTTGGGAACGTCGATTTGCACATATCCTCCTGATTGAAAATCAAGGATCTCCCCTTCCGGCAATTTGACTACAAATTCTTTAATGAAGGACGCCACGTTGTAGTTGGAAACGACTTCACACTCCCACTTCTTAATACCAAAAATCTCTTCTGGTATTTTTATTTCCATGTCTTCACGAACCTTCACCTGACAGGCTAGCCTCTTGTGTTCAGCTACTTCCTTTCTGCTCAGGTGGTTTAGTTCGGTAGGCAGGACATCTCCTCCCCCTTTCTCAACATGACATTCACACATGGCGCAGGTTCCACCTCCACCGCAGGCAGATGGAAGAAAAATATTTTTTTCAGACAGTGCAGACAACAGAGAACTACCTGGAGAAACCATAATGGTGTTTTCTGGATTGCCGTTAATCTGAATCTTAACTTCACCCTGCGGAATAAGTTTATTTCTGGCAAAAATGAGCATCATGCTCAGTGCCAGTATAATCACCATGAATACGATAATTGCCCAAATTACAGGCATAAAAGACAGGAGTAAGATCATTCTATTGTCTTTTGTATTGTATAATTAAAATGCTGCCGGATCAATACCCAGCAAACTTAAAAATGCCAGTCCCATAAGACCGGTAATGATAAATGCAATTCCCAATCCTCGTAAAGGAGCAGGTATATTTGAATACCTTAGTTTTTCACGGATAGCCGCAATGGCAATAATGGCCAAAAACCATCCGAAACCGCCACCTAATCCAAAGGCTACGGATTCACTAAAGTTGTACTCTTTGCTCACCATAAAGAGAGATCCTCCCAGTATAGCACAATTCACCGTAATGAGAGGAAGGAATATACCGAGTGAGTTGTAAAGGGAAGGAGAAAATTTTTCAATAACCATCTCCACTAACTGTACCATTGAGGCAATGACCGCGATAAATAAGATCAACCGGAGAAAGGTAAGATCCATCCCCAGGATACCGTTTTCACTTAACAGAAAATTGGTAATGATCCAGTTGATGGGTAACGTAATACCCAACACAAAGATCACTGCCAAGCCAAGACCAAATGCGGTTTTTACACTCTTGGAAACCGCCAGATATGAACACATGCCCAGAAAATAGGTAAGCACCAAATTTTCTATGAAGGCCGACTTAATAAAAATATTGATCAGATCCATTGTATCAGGATTTTAAGAAACATCAACTAATTTCGGATTCCAGGTTCTGTGTATCCAGATAAGTATGCCAATGATAAACATAGCGGCACCGGACAAAACCATGAGGTTATTATTTTGGTACCAACCCAACCAACTGATTTGGGTCGTATCGAGCATATAATCGGAAGATGGCCCAATAATCTGCCAGGCTAATGGACTTCCGGCGAATAGAGTACCTTTTCCGAAAAACTCGCGAATCACAGCCACTACGATAAGAATTGCTCCGTATCCCAGACCGTTACCGATACCATCCAACAAGGATCTCCAGGGTCGATTGGCCATGGCAAAAGCCTCAAGCCGTCCCATGACGATACAGTTGGTGATAATCAATCCGATAAACACTGCCAATTGTTTGTAAACCTCAAAATTCAAAGCTTTCAAAAATTGCTCAACAATGGTAACCAGGGTAGCAATGATTACTAACTGGACGATCATTCGCACCTGCTTGGGTATTTGCTTTCTCAACAAAGAAGTAAAAAAACTGGACATTGCCGTCACGAAGGTTACGCTAATT
Source organism: Saprospiraceae bacterium (assembly GCA_020437045.1). GTDB lineage: Bacteria > Bacteroidota > Bacteroidia > Chitinophagales > Saprospiraceae > JABDMH01. Next base: position 2,376 of record JAGQWV010000486.1, read on the forward strand.
GCCATGATTATCGACGGATAAACCAGGGACGTAACCGCTAGTGCAGAACAGATACCCAATACCTGGACGGTAATTGGATTATTATCGTTTAAAGGATCGGTGAGCAGTCTCTTTTCCTTCGGCCCAAAGAGCGGCTCTTTTTCCTTTTCGACTGGTGCTTTTACAGTTGTTTCAGCCATGCTTTATAGTATTATTCACAGTGAAGTGATACCTAATTATTTTTTCTGATTTTCAAAAAAGGGCTGGTAATATTCAAGACCACGATCCAGCATCTCTGCTACCCCTTTGGAGGTGATCGTAGCACCACTGATCGCATCTACCTGATGAGCCATCTCCTTGATTCCTCCTTTGACTACATCTATCGAGACGTAATTTCCGCTTTCATCATTAATTGTCTTACCAATAAATTGTTCGGGAAATTTAGGATTATCCTTAATCTCAGCCCCTAGACCGGGAGTTTCCCCCTTGTGATCAAAGGTTGCGCCAACAATGGTGTTAAAATCGTTCTTTAAAGCGATACTGCCCCATATCTCATCCCAAAGACCACTACCTCGTACACTAACGATATATACTTTTCCCTCTGGACTATTATAAATGTATACCGGAAGCCGCTGTTCGGCCAATGGCTTTTTCTTTTCTTTAGCCATATCAATATCCTCGGCTTTCAGTCCTTCAATTACATTTCCTTTCATATCAACAACTTCCTGCTGAATCTGATCATCGAAAATCTTTTGCACTTGAGCCGCACTCATGTTGGCAGGCTTCTCATCCAGATACGCGTTGATTGCAGAGAGGATAGCTTTTTTATTGTAAATAGCTTCATTGCGATCATGAATTGGCTTAAGTCCGGTTGCCAATAAGGACAACACCAAAGCCACCACCATGGTCAATACAGCTACAAAGGTTATGATATATCTTGTACTATGCACGTTTCAAGCGTTTAGTGATATTACTTTGAATTATAAAATGGTCGATTAGAGGTGCGAATGTATTCAGTAACAGTATAGCCAACATCCAACCTTCCGGATAGGCCGGATTAAGCACTCTGATGATTATCCCGATGAAACCGATCAGAAAGCCATAAATCCATTTGCCTCTGTTGGTAGAAGCAGCCGTTACCGGATCGGTAGCCATAAAT
>JAGQWV010000487.1 GCA_020437045.1 Saprospiraceae bacterium
TTCTTCTCTTGTGCCATTTTTTCAATAATATCTGATACTATTGGTCGGCTTCTTTTTCACAATCTCTCATCATCGAAAGCCTTGTGTGACAAAGGCCATACACGGTTTCGCTTTTACTGAGCTGTCGGTCAGCATCAGGATTCGATCTGGCGAAAAATAAGCTAGACCATTAATATCAGTTACTTCGAAAACACTGGCACTAGTAATTGTTGATTACCTTGGCAGTTTATTTACCATTAGCCGCTATTAAAATCTCCAGGCAGAATTGTCTAAACCAGCGATAAAGTTGTAAATTGAAGTATCAACTTACGTATGTCATCAAACCAAATCGAAGTCACTCCTGTTGAAAGCAAGTCCGACCTTAAGCGGTTTGTTGATTTTCAATACAAATTATACCGAAATAATGCCTTTTATGTGCCGCCACTACGGCAGGCAGAATTGGAAACCTTTGATCCTAAAAGGAATCCGGCATTTGAGCACTGTGAGGCAAAACTTTTTCTGGCAAAGAAGTCAGATCAGATTGTCGGCCGGATTGCGGGCATTATCAATCACCAGGAAAACAATGGCGCCGAAAAACGTTCAGCTCGCTTTGGTTGGGCAGATTTTGTGGATGATCAGGAGGTTAGTCAGCAGTTGTTTTCTTCTGTCGAAACTTGGGCCAGACAGCGCGGTTGTCAGATCATCAAGGGGCCATACGGATTTTCCAACATGGACAAAGCGGGTTTATTGACGGAAGGTTTTGATGAATTAGCTACGATGGCGGTATTGTACAACTATCCATATTATGCTGAGCACGTTGCCCGGCTTGGCTACGAAAAGCTGGTGGATTGGAAAGAATTTGAAGCTACCGTACCCCAAAGTATTCCTGATCGGGTGACCCGGTTTGCCAAAATGATTAAGGAACGGTATGAGTTGGTAGAATTTGAAGCCAAATCCAAACAAGAACTGGTTGAGATGGGACATCAGATCTTTGAATTAATAAACCTGGCGTACAAAGATCTTGAGGGTTTTATTCCCCATTCACAAGCTCAAATAGACTTATTCGTCAAAAGATACCTCACTTTTATCAACCCCGACTTTATCAGTATCATTGCCGATAAGCAAGGAAAGGTTGCTGGCTTTGGTATTACAATGCCTTCATTTTCCCGGGCTTTACAAAAGGCAAGGGGTCGATTTTTTCCCTTTGGAATCTTTCATCTGCGTAGAGCCATGCAAAAAAACAACCGGGCCGACTTGTATCTTATCGCCGTGCGGCCGGATTTACAGAATAAAGGTATCACAGCCCTGATCTTCAACAAGATCATCGAGACCTTCATCGCCTATGGTATCAAGAAAGTAGAAACTAACCCCGAATTAGAGTCCAATCATGATGTCCAAAATCTTTGGAAAGGCTATGAAATGCGTGAGCACAAACGAAGACGTTGCTACATTAAAAGTCTATAACTCGATTTTAGGCAATTCGCACTTCAGCAAAACCTCCATTATAAGCACCTTTAGAAAGTTTTTCGGCAACAGCTGAAAAAGCTTCCAGCGTCAATCGTACCTCTTCCAACGTATGAGATGCCGTAGGAATTAAGCGCAGAATGATCATACCTTTAGGAATCACCGGGTAAACAACAATGGAACAAAATATTCCATAATTTTTGCGTAAGTCATTTACCATTTGGGTGGCCTCATCTACTGATCCCTGTAGTACGACCGGTGTCACACAGGATGTGGTGGCACCTAAATTAAAACCTCTGTCTCTTAATCCGGATTGCAATGCATCGGCAATGGTCCATAATTTGTCTTTCAATTCTGGACTCTTTCTCAGCAATTCCAATCGCTTCAAGCCTCCGATAACAAAAGGCATAGGCAATGATTTAGCAAAGATCTGCGAACGCATATTGTACTTCAAATACTGATTGATATCAGGTTCACCTGCGAGAAAAGCTCCAATACCTGCCATGCTCTTAGCGAAAGTGGAGAAATAAACATCTA
>JAGQWV010000488.1 GCA_020437045.1 Saprospiraceae bacterium
CGGTAAGCAGATACCAGATTTATCAAGATCGGTCTTATCAGTATCGTAACAGCTATCAGGGTTTTATCGGCCTGCTAGAGACTTATGGAGATAAGAATGCATTTCGAATGACGTCTTACCACCGGCTGGATTTTAATATCTCGTTTCACCGGCAGAAAAAGAAACATGATCGAACCTGGTCTTTCGGTGCCTACAATGCCTACTGGCATAAAAATCCTTATTTTATTTACTCTTCGAAAACTCCATCGGAGGAGACTGCCTACAAAGAAGTCAGTCTGATACCTTTTGCCATTCCTTATTTCAGTTATGCTTTTAAATTTTAATCCGATGAAAAGAATTGCTCCTTTTTTCTGCTTGGCCGTCGGGTTTATGTTGCTTTCATCTTGTGAGGGATTGTTCGAGACTTCAGTCGATTATGAAGTGCCACAACAAACACCGGTTTTGGCAACTACGGCTATAATACCTGCAAATTATGATACAGCTGGGATCTTTATATCGCATACCACTCCGGATCTGCATTCATTTCCCGGCATTATCCACGATGCCAGAATTACCCTGCAAATAGGAGATCAACCCTATACCGACTGGCAGCAAGATAATGACCTACTATATAAAATAACGGCTTTTAACGTTTCTGATCATCAAGGGGAAATAGCCTCGTTACGTATAGAAGCCAATGATTTTACAACCGTGTATTCGGAAATTCAGATACCGACATTGCCCAAGATTCGTGAAATCACCTATGGTTTCCATCAGGCGATCAGTGACGACGGCACCCGAATTGACCAATTAAAGTTGAAATTGGATGATCCGGTGGACGAAGAAAATTTTTATGGATTACAGGCCTTTTATTCCCGTTTACGATTTCGAGATACGACCAACATGTTTGATACAGTCAGGGTCTTTTTAGAAGCAGATGAACTGGTAACGGAAGGTGGCAGTCCTTTGTTTTTTAGTGATGCAACGTTCAATGGCAGGCAGGCAGAATTAAGAATTCGCGCCTATAATTATAATCCACCAAGTCGTGATAGTGGCCAGGTGATTGTGCAGGTACTTACTTTTCCAAAAGATTATTATCTATATTTAAAAAGCGTTGAAGTATTTAATAATGCCGATGGAAATCCCTTTGCGGAACCTGCTGACTTGTATTCAAATTTTGAAAATGGAACGGGCATTTTTTCAATTTATCAGGTCGATGAGCATATCGTTGACGTGGATTTTGAATAATTTATTTGTTGTTTTTATTAACCAGAATTACCAATTAAACGAATCAATGGAGTAATTGTGGGCGGACTTCCCTTCATAGATCGAGGGCGAGCGCTGGGAATTGAAAAATTTCTAATTGAAAAACATTGCCCATTATTGCCAACTGACTATTCTATAAATATTTTATTTATAATTTCTCCATCATTTAGGGTTGTGACATGTAGCAGGTAAATTCCCCGAGTTACATCGGCTATTCCTATGACTTGTCGATTTTTAATATTGGTAAATATTTTTAATATTCTTCCATTAATATCACAAATTTGGATTTGCTTGATTAGCCGGTCCGTATCTACCGTAATATAATTTCTTGCTGGATTGGGATACGCTTTAAAATTAAAGCTAGTGATCGATTTTGATCCTGTCGAAATCTTTTGTTCGATAAATCCGTTCCGCTGATTATTTCCTTTGTATGTGCTCCAAAGTACATGACTGCTATCGGCAGGGGCATTGACTTCATAAACATATAATAGTGTGGAATCGTGGCTGCTACCTTCATTTTCGGTATAAGTCAAGACGGCCATATCCAACAGTCCATTTCCATCCACATCGCCGAGGGTTGCTCCATTCAAATAAGTCCAGCCGTAAGGCCTTAGGGGGAATCCCGGCAACTCACCGCTGCCATCCAGTTTGTAAGCATGAATAAATCCGTATCCCAGCGAATCAATCATGTTGGAGGGGAAAATGATTTCCGGATCATTATCACCATCGATGTCGGCTACCGTGATCAAGCCTTCCAGTCCGCCACTTTTTATAATAGGGAAACCATCGAGCAAGCTCCCGTCTTCCCTCCAGGCAAATAGCATGGGTTTAGCGGTACCATCCGATATCGGCCTGCCGGTCAATATCAAAGGTGCTCCCTGATAGTCTATTACGGTAGGCGTATGATAGGTCCACTGACCTTGTGGTACGGGTCGTGGCCATCCTGGTCGTGGCAATCCATCGGATTGCAGCACGATATAAAGTGGAAGATCCCCATGACCTTCCGTGATAATTTCCCGTAAGCCATCCCCATCCAGGTCGGCCAGAATGGGAGATTGAAAACTGAATTTTGTCAGGCCATTGCCGAAAGGCCAGCCTTCTTTGACGCTGCCCTGTAGATTGAAGGCATAGATCTCCCGGGTGGAGTTGATCACGATATCCGGACTACCATCTCCATCGATATCACCTATGGAGGGCGTAACTGCTGGGACATTGGGCAAGGTGACCGGCCAATCAGTACTGTAACTGGTACCATCGTAGCGCAACAGATAGGTGGATCCAAGTCCCGACTCCAGATCACTGCAGACAATTTCCATCTTGCCATCCGCATCCACATCCTCAAGGGCAGCGGAGGAAATCATCCAGCGGCCGTTAAAGCTTTGAGGCCATCCCGGTTTAACAACTCCTCGTGAATTGAAGGCATAGAGCTGCCCCGGGTCCTGGTTAAAGCCGGTGGGAATGATTATGTCTTTAATGCCATCATTTTCGAGATCACCGATAGACGCCGGAAACCGGGCAAGGCCACTCAGATTTTGAGACCACCATAAAGAGTCGCCACGATAAACAAAAAGACGGTCAGCTACCCCAAATATGATCTCATCTCGCTCATCTCCATCCAGGTCTGCCAGGGTTACATTCCGAAAATTTTTAAACGTAGGATCTGCGGCAAACACTAACGGATATCCATCCCTTAACCGGATTTCCACGGATGACCGGTCAGGATCTGCAAAGTGACTTTCCGGTGTGCCTATTGCTTTGATAGTGATGCGACTGTCATCGTTAAGGGAAGCCATACGCCACTGCGCACCGACTCCAAACCATTGCACACCTAACCACAGCATAAGGATAAATTGCCTATATTTCATCTCTTTTCAAACAATCTAATCTAATTAATTGCTGCTTGTATGGACCAATTTATGGTTTATTTAAAATTGGGATTTGAGCATATTGCTGACTTTGCCGGTTACGACCATATGCTCTTTGTGATCACCCTCTGTGCTTTTTATTCATGGCGATCATGGAAGAAAATCTTAGTGCTGGTAACCGCATTTACCATTGGCCATTCTATCACCCTTGCCCTTTCGGCTTTTAACATTATCAATATTCCTCAGCAACTCGTAGAGACCGCTATTCCGATTACTATTTTTCTAACGGCTATTCATAATGTGGTGACTAAGCCCGATACGGGTACCAAAGTCATTTTTCACTCCAATTATTTTCTTGCTTTGTTTTTCGGGTTTATTCACGGGATGGGTTTCTCCAATTTTTTTCGGGCATTGACCGGAGGAGAAAGTGTCGTTCGGGAATTATTTGCTTTTAATGTGGGTTTGGAAATCGGACAGATTATGATCGTATCGATATTTTTTACGTTATATTTTCTGTTAGACAAAATATTCACCATTAAGCAGAGAGATTGGAATCTATTTATTTCCGGAGCAGGGGCAGGTGTATCACTGATCATGATTATCGAGGCACTTTTAGGAAAGTAATTCTCCTACTTCCCTTATTTGTAACATTTTTTTTGAGTGCTGCCCACCCATTAAAAATGAGTGTCGCTACGCTAACCTATGATGATTCTAAGGGAGTGTATTCTATTGATCTTAGGATGTTTCTCGATGACTATCTGGTCATTTCCGGTGATTTAAAAGAAGAGAATAATCCTTTCGGTCAGATACTTAGTACTCCGGCTAAGGGAGAAATCCGCGATTATCTGGAGCAGCACTTCAAGATATATTTTAATGGTCAGCAGATGGAGTTGAAGGTCAACAAAGTAAAAACAGAAGAAGTAACCATTCACGTTGTCATTGAGATAAAATCTACCATGGTGCCGGCAGAAATCAAAGAGGTAAAAGTGGAGGATACCATTTATGTCGACCAATTTATCAATCAGCGAAATGTAATTCACATTACCCTTCCTGAAAAGTCGAAAAAGAGCCTCTTATTTAATAAGTATCAGCGCGTATTAAATGCCCAATGGGATGATTAACGCACCGACTTAAACCTTTGACATTCTATTGCAATCCTTTTCTTTTGATCCCAATATCTTCAGCCTGTACACCAGGGTAATTATGCCCAAAACTACTGCGCAGATAAGTTAGAATCTGAGCCAGCGTTTCGTCGTCCAGATAAGAAAAGGAAGGCATGATATTATTATAGGCTTCTCCATTTACCATGATGTCTCCCGACAAACCATTGAGCACAATATCGATTAGTTTTTGTTGGTCGGAAACCCAGCTAGGGTCAGTCAATGCAGGAAACCTTCCACCGGCACCCAGCCCATCTCGCTGATGACACGGACTGCAAAATGTATTAAAATTTGTAGCCAGACCTTGATCCTTTCCCAATTGTAGGTTGTCTTTTACCTCGTCAGGAGTCCGAAGATTAGGCCGTGATTTTCTTTCTTCCATAGTGGCCAGCTCCGCTTTTCCAAATTTTTGCCGGTCTCCCTTAAAAGAAATTTTCCAAATTTTGCCCCGGTTTGAGTCGGTGATATACAGAGAGCCATCTGGTCCTTCTGCCAGTCCCATGGGCCGGTATTTTGCATTAGACGTACTAACAATCGTATCTATTTGAGCAAAACCATCGGCAAAGACCTCCCAGGTACCGGTAGGTTCACCGTGTTCAAAGGGTACGAAACAGACAAAATATCCTGCCTGAGGGTATGGTGCCCTGTTGGTTGATCCATGAAATGCTATGAAGGCCCCATGCCGGTATCTTTCGGGAAACTGATCACCATGATAAAAAAGTAGATCGTTTGGGGCCCAATGTCCCGGAAATCCCATCAATGGCGGATCACAATCTTCGCATCGCCCGGTTATGTGACCGTCGCCCCCGTATTCTGGAGCTAAGACCAGCTTATTCTGCATCTGGTCGAAGTAACAATAAGGCCAGCCATAGTCGGCATCTTTCTCTATGCGCAACAATTCCTCGGCGGGAAGTACCGCACTCTGCCAACGGGAGTAAAGGTTTGGAAACAACATAAACAAGTCGTCCCGGCCATGCATCATGGCGTATAGCCGGCGATCGTCGGGATTCCAGCGCAATCCCAGTACACTTCTAATGCCGGTAGCATATTTTATCCCATCTTGTTGGCGTTGGTTCATCTTATTGGCATCAAACTGCCAAATTCCGCCATGTAGTACTAACTCTGGACACGGATCTAATCCCGATACGCCTGGTTTCCCACCGGGTGAATTACTCAAATCCTGGCAGGCATTGGAAGGCGACCCAAAAGGCACATACATTTTACCCTCATCGTCGAAAGCCACCGGTTTGGTAATATGCCAATGCCGACCATGAGGATGATCATCGATCAACACCGTGTCCAGAGGAGTATCCGGGACCAGGTGATCCGCTTGCAATTTTTGCCGGTAAAGGACTAATTCCGAAGAAAAATACAGATAATCATCGTGTATGGTCATTCCGGTTGCCAGCCCTCCATGATTGGAATACGTTCCGAAATATTTAATTTCATCAGCCCGGCCATCTCCGGTGGTATCACGTAAAGCCACATTTCCGTATTTGCCCTCATAGGGTCTTCGCAATTTAACATATATATACCCCTGGTCACTTACAGCGATATGTCTTGCTTTGCCTACGCTGTCTGCCACCACCACGGACTCAAAACCATTGGGTAGGGCCAGCTCAGACTGAGTGGTCCCAAACGGTGACGCTGCTGGTTGACAGGCAAACAATAATACCCCCAGAGTGAGTACCAGGAAATTGAAAGACTGGAAAAAAAATTTCCTTCCAGACAAGATTTGATTTAACATTTTTATCAAGCAGTAAGAAGAAGAAATAATGATATAATGTTGGGGGCTTTTTGCTTTCAGATCAATTAGCAATCAATTGGCAAAATTCTGGGTACTTAGACCATTGAGATCCCATACAATTTTTCCGGCCCGGATCGTGAGCTCAGCTTGCAGCTTCT
>JAGQWV010000489.1 GCA_020437045.1 Saprospiraceae bacterium
AGCTGTGAAGTTGTAATTGTGGTAAGGGTTCAGTAAATTAGATCGAATCAGAGCAGCTCTATAATTTGTTTATCATGCTCTTCAATAGTCAATCAGGATTTCGGAGCTTTCTGTTTGCCCTACTGTTTTCTACTTTATTTTCTTCTGCCCTAAATGGGCAAATGCCGTTGCGATTTAGGCAAGTCCAACTTGAAGGAGCTCAACCTTTTCTCACCATTGATTATCTATATCAGGATTCTAAAGGACTTATATGGTTTGGCACCTTTGCAGGATTATATTCTTTTGATGGATATTCCTTAACACATTATACAAATCATCCCGGTGATTCAACCAGTTTGGGAGATAATAAAGTCAGTTGTATTCACGAAGACTCAGCCGGAAAATTATGGATCGGTACACAACAGGGACTTTATTGTTTTGACCCGCGGAGAAAAATTTTCAAAGATTTCACGATAAACAGATATAATATAGGTAACCAATATATTTATCGGATTTTTTCGGATTCATCCGATTGCTTGTGGATCTTGGCACAAGAGGGCCTACATAAAATGTCTCTGGATAATTATTCTGTTACCCGACTCGATCAGTTTAATGAAATCACAGATTTAATGATCGATTCTCAGGGAAGGGTATGGATCTCCGATATCTCCGGGATATTTTGCAAGGAAATTACCGAGGATGAATTTGAAAAGAATACCATATTGCGAACGGATGAAATCGGCTTTATTAACGGAATTCTGGAGTTTCAGCAAGATAATTTTTGGATAGTTACCCAGGGATTTGTTTTGCAATATGATAAAGGCAAGGACAGTATTAATTTCAGACAAGAAGTTCCTGAACTGGCTTCCATCCCACCTATGTTGTCAACTTTAGCAGATGATCTGATAATTATTTCGAGAAGACAGGATTTATTAATCTTCAATACAGGAACAAAGGAATATTATATCCAACCAATCGATAATGATGATCCTAAGGATCCAATTAAAAATGCAACTGGTAGTATTTTATTAGATCGGCAAAAGCAAATTTGGATCGGGAATTCCTCCGGATATCCCTATATATGTGATCTGACAAAGCGCTACTTTCAGCATATACCATTGGATATATATGCTAGAATGCCTTTTGTTGGAAATCTTTTTGAATTATTTGAGTTTGAGGAGGGGAAATTATTAATTCCAGGACTGGAAAAACCTGAGTTGCTAAATATTGTAACTGGTAAATTGGAACCTTTCCCTTGTTCACCTAGTCCTTCGCCAGTTGGTTGGAATAATATGACAACTTTTTTATATGATGATTCAAAGATTTGGATCGGTAGCAGTGCCGGGCTTCTTCTGTATGATACGATAAAAAGTGAATTTATAGATTTTGAAGATAGTATCAAGGGCACGGAAATATTGAGAGGCACATTAATTAGGGATTTATCAAAGGATAGCAAAGGTAATCTATGGATAACTACCTGGTGGTCTGGTGTTTACAAAATAGACTTTAAACGCAAGGTTATCTGGACTCCTGAAATTCCTCCATTTTCAATATTCCAGGAAAATCCCTTAGGTCGAAGTCTTTTTGAAGATAGTAGGGGAAACATGTGGATAGGCACTCGTAGTGGCCTTTTTAAATATTCCTCCATTGAAGATACTTTTTATGTTTATCGCCATAATCCATTTGATCCAGAGAGCATTAATGAAAACACTGCTTTTTCTATTTACGAGGACACCTTGGGTTATATTTGGGTGGGTACTTATGGTGGTGGTCTAAATCGCCTGGATCCTGAAACCGGAAAATTTATTCAAGTGACGCAAGCCGGGGGATTGTTGGATAATAATGTTTTTAGCTTGATCCCTGATGCCAAGAATAATCTGTGGTTGATGAGTGTCAAGGGAATCACCCGGTTTAATCCCTATGAATTTCAAATTTCAAATTTTACTTTCGAAAATGGTCTGGGCAATATCGCCTATGATGGTTTCTTGTACGGTAAAAGTATCTATACAGGTAATATGTTTTTTGGAGGCCGACAAGGCATTGATATTTTTCATCCTGATAGTGTGGTTTTTTGTGATTTCCAACCACCAGTCATTTTTACCGAATTTGAGCTTTTTAATGAACCAGTCCCCATTAGATCAACAAAGTATTTACATTCCGATACATTTTTCCTTGATCAAGACATAAAGTTTACCAAACAAATAATCTTGAATTACGATGACAGGGTATTTACCTTGCAATATGCCGCTCTTGATTTTTCCGCACCTGAAAATATAAAATATGCTTATCAATTAGAGGGATTTGATCAGGATTGGCAGTATGTGGAAGGAAAGCGTAGTGCTACCTATACCAACCTTGATCCCGGCTCTTATGAATTCCATGTCAAAGCAACGAATGCAGATGGCATATGGAATGATGAGTATGCGACCATGGCTATTATAGTTACCCCTCCGTGGTGGAATACCTATGGGGCTTATGTATTTTACTGCCTTTTACTTGGTACAATTCTTTTAATCGTCTACAGATATCAGAGACAACGTTGGCAATTGCAGACTTCCTTGCAGTTACAAGAACAAGAAGCCCACCGCCTTAGAGAACTCGATGTATTTAAATCTAACCTGTATTCAAACATTACTCATGAATTTCGAACACCATTGACAGTGATAGATGGAACTGTTGAACTAATTCAGACAAAGCCGAAGGAATATTTAAAGAAGGGTCTTGTCACGATTAGAGGGCAGAGCCAAAAGTTATTAGATATGGTAAATCAAATTTTGGATCTCCATAGGTTCGAGGCAGGAAAAATGGAATATCATCCACAATTCAATGATGTAATTTCTTATATAAATTTTGTAGTAGAGCCTTTTGAGTTTCAGGCGAAAAGCAAAGATCTGGATTTACAGGTGATACATGATCAGCCGAAAGTGATGATGGATTTTGATGCAGCAAAACTATCAACAGTTATCTCAAATTTATTATCGAATGCAATTAAATATACACAGGAAGGCAAGATCCGCCTGCGGACAAAAGTGGTTGACAATATTTTTTTCATGAGCATTGAAGACACCGGTATTGGTATCGAACATGAGCAAATTAGATTAATTTTTGATCGCTTTTATCAGGTAGAACAGAGTGCCACCCGTAGTGGAGAAGGAACGGGCATTGGATTGGCTCTGGTTAAGGAAATACTTGCCATGATGCATGGCGAGATCGACTTGCAGAGTGAATTTCACTCAGGCACTAAAGTGATGGTGAAGTTACCGATTACACATACGGCTATAAAATCGTCAGATATAGATTTTGTCAGGAAAGATAAAAATGAAGAAATTCAGAAAATGCAGACTAAGATTAAAATGCGATCGAAATCAGATGCAAGGATTTTGATCGTTGAAGACAATCCCGATGTACGTCATTATCTGCGTGATTTGCTGGAAGACGAATATCAGATTGAGGAAGCAGGAGATGGTAATCAAGGCATGAATACAGCAATCAGTACCATTCCGGACCTGATCATTAGTGATATTATGATGCCTGGGATGGATGGATACGAGGTATGCCATCAATTACGGCAAAATCATTTAACGGATCATATTCCAATCATCCTTCTGACGGCTAAGTCTGATCTTAAGTCATCTGTCAAAGGTTATCGCAAGGGAGCTGACAGCTACCTGATTAAGCCATTTCACCCAGATCAATTGAAGGCTCAGATTGAGATGCTACTTGAGCAACGGAAACGATTACAGGAGAAGTTCGGCAGTAGATATGCCGATGGTGACATTGATGAACAAAGATACCGTGAGCATCGGTTCTTGGCCAGAATGCACCAATTATTACTGTCGAATTTATCAAATGATGAATTTGGTATTGAAGATATTTGCACCCAGATGTCTGTTAGTCGAAGTCAGTTGCACAAAAAGATCAAAGCTATCAGTGGATTGTCTACGTCAATTTTTATAAGAAAAATCCGTTTGAAAGAAGCTCGTAAGTTGATTTTAGATTCCGAATTAAATATGTCTGAAATTGCCTTTCAGGTAGGTTTTAGTGATCCTAATTTCTTCTCTCGCGTGTATAAGAAGGAGTTTGGTGAGAGCCCACGAGAGAGTAGAAAATAGTGCCGGTTTAGCGGGAAATATGACCGGCATTATTTCA
>JAGQWV010000490.1 GCA_020437045.1 Saprospiraceae bacterium
ATCAATCAGCCTCTTCACCTGATTTAAATTATTATCTACTTTTTCCAGTTTCAGTTGGGCCTGACTGACTCTATGCTTAAACTGAAATCCACTGAAAATGGGTTGTTTGACGGATATACCCAGTAGCCCGGTATTATACCAAAACCAGGGACTCTCACCGGGTGCCGCAAAATCAGGGTTTCTCTGTCCCGCCCGGTCAAAAGAATAAAAGGCTCCCACCGTGGGTAAAATTGCCGATTCCTGTCTTTTTAGGTCAAGTTCCTGGAGACGTTTCGCTGTTTTCAGGAGGGTGATTTCGTCCCGAATGTCATAGTCAAAATCTTTCGGGGCAGTCATTAAGAGCACCTCTAAATCAAGCGGTTCCAGTTTTTCGGTCAGGGACACTTCATCTCCGATCGGCAAGCCTAAAGTGTTTTTTAATAAAGATTTACTAATATTTATGGCATTATTCAGCTGATTAATGGCGGCCTGCGTGTTGTTTTTGGTGACTTCAATTTTATCAATGTCCAGTTGCTCGGTAAATCCGGATTGAAACATTCTGGTCATTTCCGCACTCAGTTGATCCAGCCTTTCAGAAGTTGCTTCTGTAATTCGTTTCTGTTCTTCAGCGATCAGAACCGCATAGTAGGCCTTCTTTACTGACTCTTTGATATTATTTTCGGAGACTTTCAGATTATCTCTGGTATACTGCAATACGGTCTCCCGAGCTTGTAGGGCGATAAAAACATCAGGTTGAAAGAGAATTTGATTGATACTTATACCAAATTGGAAATTGAGTGGTGCCACAAAACTGATGGGCTGGCTAGTCGTGGTGGATTGACTGGTGCTGATGGGATTGCCACTTCCATCTTTGACCCCTTCATCTTGCAGTACCTGGTAGATCGGATAATTGGAACTGGGGAATTGTATTTGGGGGCGTGAGGTGTAGTATGTGCCCTGGCCTGAAGCGGAAATCTGAGGATACAGTAAGCCAGTACTTTCATCGTTGACATGCTGCTGAATTTGCTCGTCCAGCCTTAGATTTTTGAGGTCTTCAGCATTCTGTAAGGCTAGTTCAATAGCTTGTTGTAGACTCAGTTCGTGTGTGTTCTGGGCATTTACAAACCCTAGAAAGCCAAAGAAAAGGATGATTAGGGTGGTGTTTTTTCTCATTTGAACTACAGAAATTTAAAATTTAAGTACGTTTCAAGCCGCAAATACACAAAAATTTTAGCTAATAAGCGGTAAGATGCCTCTGGATTTCCGTCGTTATCCCGTATATATTCGACGGAATCATTAAATAAATCATTCCTTAGGCAAAGCTATGGATCCCAATCTTATAGAATGCTGTGTTAATAAGTCCATTGCCAGGGGGCATTCCGGCACTTAACAGGAGCGAAAGTGAACAGTTTCGAGGCAATATGAGCAGCCTGTCTTGCTTCCACAAAAAAAGCCGGTCAATGCTTACATTGACCGGCTTGAATAAAATTTATTTAAATATCTACTAATAAAGGAAGTCAAGGGCCGTCTTATCATCATTGTTGAAGGGACGGTCACCTCCATCGGTGCAGGAAAGCATATATGACTGAGCACTCAATGATGCACCAGTTGGTGTATTGGGAATATGAATGGCACCGACACCGCCATCACCTTCGTTAGAGGTGCCACCGCCACAGCTGATGCTGCGATCGAAATAGTCGGTATGTCTCAGTCCAACGCAATGACCCATCTCGTGGGCAATAATGGTAGCAATTCCACCCGTACTAAGCCCATAGGTAGATTCCAGAATTCCACTCATTTTAATTTCATTGTAAGGATCTCCGGAGGCAGTCGGAAATCCGGCAGATCCTAATATTCCTCTTCGTTCGTCTCCCTTATTAAGACGGGTCATGACGATATCTGCTCCTCCGGAATTAGTAACCCGTTGGAAAGATATGGTTAGATTTTGGTCGTTATATCGAGCTATGGCTAGATCCAGTCCAGCAATCATTCCAGCACTGTAACCTTTTCTTCCTCCCACGGGAGCATAAATGGTAATTACACGATTCCCATTTGAAGAGACCAGATTGGTTGTTCGATACTGTTCCATAAATGGAACCCGGTGGTCAGAAGGGGTATGCTCCAGGATATCATGAGTGATGATGATATCACGTTCGATCCGGTAACCTTCTTCGACAGCTTCAATGCCATCAGGGTTAAAGCCCATATTGGCAATTTTGTCGATCACCTGTTGTGGTACTTTGGTTGTAGCAATGGCTTCATTTTCATCCTTTTGACAGGCCTGAAAGATGAGTCCGGAGATGACGATGGAAGTGATAAACAGGGACAGCTTTTTCATCAATAATTTTGTTTGTAATTGTTAAAAAAAGAGAAGTAAATTTTCGACTTTAAGTTAAATTAATGAACAGGTACATTCAAATTAATTTTGAAATTATATTGTTTAGTTGCAGTTATTTGAAAATAGAAGGCCATTTATTTATGAAATTTTCAATGAAAGTCAAATCCTATTAAGGTGCTTGTGTTAAGAAGGGATAAATTTTACATATAGTAAAATTGTTGCATAATCTGCTTCGGTAAAATTAGCTTAGATTCGACTCTTACCTTCGGATCGAGGTGCTCATGCGCTATTTTAAACTGTTGATGGTGTCGGCCTGCTTATATGCACCCATATTACTATGGGGGCAACATCGGCCGTCGGATCCCAGGCAATCTTCGATTCCGGTCGATCAGACCTCCGTAAAGTACAGTCCTCCCCTGAAAGACTTTCTCGCTGGAATTACCCAAAAGGAGGAAAAAGTATTGAATTTAGTACTCCTGGTTCGAGACCTTAATGCATTTATAACCCGCTACGCTGCCGACACAGAGGTAGTGCAGCTGAAGGTGATCAGCAAGCCAAATAAGATTGTATCTGTGCTTGTTAAAAATGCCCTGATCCTGACCAGATTTGATGATGATGCTAATATTTTGTTTATAGACCGGAGTGATAAAAAGGTAAGTACGGAGATCCTCATTAAAGACTTTGACCCGGGGTTAAATGCGATTGATCTTGCACAGACCAATTTTCCATTTCTCTCCGGTGCGGGCTTAAATGTGTCCGTCAAAGAAAATCTTTTCAATCCCTTGGATATCGACATCCAAACTCAGATTCGGGGTGCATTGCCGGATGAGCAAATTACCACCCATGCCACGACCGTGGCCACCATTATCGTCGGTAGAGGGCATCTGGGCAAAAACTCCAGGGGATTAGCTCCCGGAGCCGGTTTGATTTCCTCCAGTTTTTATAATCTCTTTCCGGATGATCTTTCTTTTATTGATGAGCATCAGATTCAGGTGCAGAATCATTCCTATGGCATTGACCTTGAGAGTTTTTATGGGTTGGAGGCGATGGCCTATGACGCATTTTCCCAGGAGAGACCCGATGTTTTACATGTTTTTTCTGCCGGTAATCAAGGGTTGTCCATTCCGGCTTCCGGTATTTATCAGGGGATAGGCCCCTGGTCTAATCTGACTGGTAATATGAAGATGGCTAAAAATGTCCTGGTTGTTGGAGCGGTCGATTCGTTTGGCATTTCTTCTGATTTGGCCAGCCGTGGTCCGGCGTACGATGGTCGAATAAAACCGGAATTAGTGACAATGGGGCAACGCGGTAGTTCCGAATCCGCAGCTATAGCCTCCGGAGCAGCCTTATTGCTGCAGCAAGCTTTTGAGGGGCAGTTTAAAAAGCTTCCCTCAGCTTGTCTAATCAAAGTGATTCTAATCAATAGTGCCGATGATGTCGGAGCACCGGGAGTCGATTTTGTGACCGGATATGGTAATTTGAACTTGTATCAGGCTATTAATTCAATACTAGAAAGTCGATTTTTTGAAGGAAACCTAAAGGATGGCCAGGATACGGTTATCACTCTTGAAGTGCCGGAGCATTGTCAGCATCTGAAAATTACCCTGGGGTGGAATGATCCTCCCGCGCTGCCTAATGCCTCAAACGCTTTGGTCAATGACCTGGATATGCAAGTTAAAGCCGGTAATCAGCATTGGTTACCATGGGTATTAAATGCCGCACCGAATCCAGATTCGCTACGACAGACCGCCGTCCGTGGAGAGGACCACCACAATAATATTGAGCAGATATCGGTGGAAAATCCGCAACCGGGTACCTATTCCGTCACGATAAAAGCTTCGGAATTAAATCCGAAAGATCAGCGATTTGTCCTGTGCTATCAGCTGGATTCAGCAGATTCTTTTTACTGGATTAATCCGAGCCCGGCTGATGTATTGGAAGCTGGAAAGGAGACTTTATTGCGCTGGCATGAGAATTTTGATTTCATCCATGATGCATCCATCTTCTACACGACAGATCAGGGCAAACATTGGGTAGAACTGGACACTCATGTAGATGTTCATGCCCACTACATACGCTGGCAGGTTCCCGAGGTGTTTTCGCCAGCCCAGGTTCGGCTTACGGTGAATGGCCAACATTTTACATCCGAGGAATTTACCATTGCTCCAAGCACGTCTCCACGGGTTGGATTTGATTGCGCGAATGATGTTTCTCTCCACTGGACCCCTGTTTCAGATGCGGATCATTATGAGATATATAGTTGGGACGGACAGGATATGGTCGAGTTTGACATGCAACAAGACACCCATTTAATCATTGACAAACAAGCCCTCAATCTGAATTATTTTTCCATCCTGCCGGTTAAAGCAGATGGTCTCCGGGGGTGCCGATCAAATGCTATTAGCATCGAGGATCAGGGCGCATTCTGCTACCTAATCAGTTTTGTAAGTCGACTGGTTGATCAAAGTGCCCAGTTATCATTGACCTTATCCAGTCTGGAGCAAATCGCCAAAGTTCAAATTGAGAAGGAAAAAGGAGCAGGAAATTACGTACCCATTTGGGAGACAACAGTTTTTCCCGGATTAGTGCTTGATTTTACCGATCGGGATTTGAACCAGGGGGCGAATTATTACCGGGCCGTGCTCATTTTTGCCGATGGTCGTCAACTGTACAGTGATGTGACCAACGTTTTTTTTCCCGGAGTAAAATCGATTTTGTTATTTCCTAATCCGGTACCACGGGACAGTGAGATAAGGATTTTGTCAAGCGTGGTATCCGAAGGCGAGATAATGATCTATGATGCGCTTGGTGTCTTGCTAAGAAAATTTTTTATAACCTCTGGTGATACCTATATTCCTTTAGACGAAATGCTCCCAGGCGTGTACTATTACCATATCAATCGTGAAAATCAACCTCCCTTTTATGGATCATTCCTTGTCTATTGATCCGAGAAAGATGATTGGTGATTTGTCAATTTTCAATGATTTCTGCACCAAGTAAATGATTTGATAAACCAAATGCATCTACCAAAGGCCGGCAATGGGGGCGAATCTGTTCACAAAGACGGTCCACCGTATGTCGAATTGCCTTGGTTTTTACATATTCCAGATAATCCTGCTCCAAATACCAGGCCCGGTGTGTTTCAATAGTTTCCAGCGCAAATAATTGATAAACGGGTAGTAAGAGTTCCTTTTCCGGTGACTCATTCAGGGCACTTAGTTTGGACTGGAATTCTTCCAGAATGATCAGTTCGACATAAGCTTGTGCCATTTCGATCATATGATTTTGAGTGCGTAGAAATACATCATAAGGGGTTATCCTTTTGCGAAACATATTGCGCATTCTACTGCCCAACGAATAGAGTAGTTTTCGTTGCCTGAATTGAAATGCATGCCGGTGAAAATCCTGATCGAGCAAGTGTTCAACATCTGTTTTTCGCTTGTAAATCGGATTTAACGAAAGAAAGGAGTCACTGACCTGGCTGGCCAGATACCGGATGGCTCCCATGAAGCCTGCATCGTTAAATTCCTGCCGGAAACTGGATAGTAGTCCTTTTGCTACCAATTGCATGAGTACGGTATTGTCGCCCTCAAAGGTGGCAAAGATGTCGGCATCTGATCGTAAATCGGCAAATCGATTTTCCCAAAGGTAGCCCTTACCGCCACAGCATTCGCGGCATTCCTGGATGGTGGTATTCGCAAACCAGGTTGTATAGGCTTTAATGCCGGCAGCCTGGGTTTCTATGAGACGCATGTCCGCATCCGTCCGGTGCTGATACCGTTTTACCAGGGCGTCCAGGGCAAAAGTGGCAGCATAAGCACGGGCTAGCGGTGGTAAGAGTCTCCGTTGATGCGAAGGATAATCCATGATAAGCATTTCCTGTGCATCATCGGGTCCAAATTGCCTTCGTTTAAGAGCATATTTAATTGCGATGGCCAGAGATGATTTTGCTGCGCTCAGTGCGCCTTTGGCCACACATATCCGACCAGCCACCAGGGTGCCCAACATGGTAAAAAATCTTTTAGATGGATTAGGTATTTCGCTTTCATACCTTCCCAGGAGCGTGATCTGTCCAAATCTGTTTAACAGGTTTTCTCTCGGTACTTTGACATGATCAAACCAGATTCGACCATTGTCTACCCCATTCAGACCAATTTTGTATCCATTATCCTCAATGCGGATACCGGGGAGCACATTTCCCTGCGCATCCCGCAGTGGGACGAGAATAGCATGAACACCCTGATTTTCCCCCTGTACAATCAGTTGGGCAAAAACGGAGGCCATTCTGGCGTGCAGGGCATTGCCTATGTACTCTTTACCAGCAGCATAAGATGGAGAGTGGACATCGATCATATGTGTGTCTGCATCATAGATGGCTATTGTTTCCAGGTCCCTGACATTAGATCCGTGCCCTGTCTCAGTCATGGCAAAGCATCCTAATAGTTTAGCTTTCCCAATGTCAGCTAAGTATTTTTCGTGGTGCATTTTGGTGCCCAAATGCTGAACACTTCCACCAAACAGGCCAAACTGTACGCCAAATTTGACGGCCAAACTAAGGTCAAAATGGGCCAGCATTTCAAACACGGCTGCATACTTTATGATGTCTCCCTCACCGCCATAGGCTTCCGGG
>JAGQWV010000491.1 GCA_020437045.1 Saprospiraceae bacterium
TTAACCCTCCCCACACTTTGTTCAAAAAAAGCTACCAGATCATTATTTTGTACCAGATCCTCACAGAACTGTTGGATCTTAGACACATTCGCCACCGCATCAGTACTAAGATCCAGACCTCCCAGCATCGTTCCTCCTTCTTTAAGGAGATTATCAAATATAACAGGATCTTTCTGTCGAAGCAAGGATAGTTTTTCCAACAATCCCGGAGGGCCCGTCGGCCAACTCCAGGGCTCAAACCGCAGAAGATGCGGCAGCCTCAGCAAGACTTCATTTAATGGATTTTGATCCAGTAAATACCGGAACAAAAGAATTTGTTTTTCACCGGTCAAGGCTTTGATGGCATTATTGAGTGAAGTGCCCAGCTCAACAATTCCTCTTAAATCTTCTTCCTTTTGTAATAATTCGACCAGACCATCCAGCAACGCCTCATGCTCCGATTTTGCCAAAACCGGAAACCGGGACTTGAGCAAAACCGGGTAGTCCGAGACGGAGGCCAGATCATTAATGACCGTAAGTATTCGTTGCCGAGCGTATCTCAGCTTCGTGGTCAAGGTGGCATCTTCTGCCAATTGTGAGGCTTCTAATAACTTCTCGTTCTGAAATAAAGCAACTTCCAGTCGTTCTTGACCGAGATCCTCAAACCTCGATAAATTCTGTTGCCCATTGATCTGGTCACAAAAATATTCGGCCTCCTTTCTTAGGTCGGAAACATTTTCGACATACCCTACACTATAGACCGCTTCCTGTCCCTTTCGAAATGCCGCCGCTACACCATCTAGAGGAAGTAAATCTGCCGCCCCTATAAGACCCGAAATCAGTGACATAGTCCTTAATAAACTTAAGGCGTCCTTATTCAGATGCTCATCTGCATCCGTTATATTGAGACTCAGTGTGATGCCCGAACTTACGGCATCGGCCAATATAATTCCTCTCCTTAGACCAGAGATCCCCAATTTTATCGCCCCTGCTCCTATCGCCAAACTTGCAATATCCACGGCGGCATCTATCGCGTCCCGGATCGTCTCCTGATCACCGGATGAAATAGCATACTTCGCTACCACCGCAGGAACAATTCTTCCACTATTGTCATAATCGCTTAGCTGACCCAGTTTTGATTTATTGATAAAAAAGATCGGATCCAGGGCATGTAATTCCTGCCGCGTCAAGTCCATCAATTTCGTAAATCCTTTTTCCAACGTATTTTGCAAGATCAACTGACCATGGTCAGCAAATACTCCCGAACTTTCAATATGGGTAAGGAAAAAATAATTCGTAGTCTCTAATAGATCCCGCCAAATACTCTGATAGTAAAAAAGATAGGTATATTTTTGAAAATCTCCTGCCTCGGCCTGTTCCTGTGCCTGACTTGTGAAAGTAGCACTGGAACTACAGAGTTTCGTCAAACTCCTTAATAAATCCCTGCGATCATCCGCCCCAAAAATAATGGCATCATCAACGGAATAAAATAGTCGCTTTATGCTGGCGACCGGATCGGAGGAGGCTAAATCATTTCGAAATAACACAAAAAGTGCATCCGCCTGCTCTGCATCTTTAACGTTGGAGATCAGGCGAATTATTTCCTTCTCGTACGAATCCGGAGTACTATAGGCATCGATAAATCTTTTTATAATTAAAAATTTAGAAATCGCATCAATTTCCTCTAATTCATCCTGACTAAAATATTTTATGCATTCATATAATTCCCAGACATCTATTGCTTCGATATTGGATAAACATGCTGATTTACGTTCCGTATACGCTTCGATCCGTTTTTCTAACTCGGCTAAAAATCGAATATAAAATGCATATTTATCCTTTTCCCACAACTCAGACATCTCACCGTGAAAACTGGCATCATCACGTAGCATCCTTTCAAATTCGCCCAGTTCTTTAAGATTATAGGGGCCGGCTGAAGATTCTTCGATCAATAAGCCTACAAAGAATTCATCAAAATACCCACTAAATGCCGCAAAGATCTGGGGATATCGATTTCGGTATTGTGATATCTTCGAAACGATGATGGCCGTTTCGGTATGACAATGAGCTTGCGTCATCTCCACTTCTTCTTCCGATATCCCGGTCTGATCTCCGGTAAATAATCCCCCAATTTTTTCAAAAGAGATACTGTTATATAGGGCATTGGCCTTATACAATCGGAGGCTTGTCTCTGATTCACTAATCAACGGCATTGCTGACTCAGCGTAATTCTGTATTGATGAGGCGGAAAATGACTGTGCGTATAATTGGTCACCACAAGGATAAACCAGTGAAATTATCTCCCGGCTTCTCGTACTTGCCAGATCAGGAATAATTGATGAGAATCGTTCTGATCCACTATAATACCCGTAAAATAATCCATCATTAATTTTGGCCGTAAACTCTTTTTCTCCTTCTTTAAAACGCATCAAACAGCCCGTAAAAAGATTCCGGCTTTGGTCACTCTCTATTCCATGAAAAAAAACGGGATCGGTGATATTTTTTGATAAAATTATTCTCGTGTGTCCCGGAGTTAAAAAAGGGATAAAATGATCATCGGTAACCAGGTCTCCAAAATATTCACTAATGGGTTTACCCTTTGTATCCACCGACACACTACCACCCCCTTCACTCGTCTCGAACAAGCCCAAAACCGCCAGTGGAATGTGGATCTGATCCCACTGCCTCTTGGTAAGCCGCGTACCATTACCATAGTCCATCAGATGGTCACTCCTGCCCTGCGTGAGCCCGGGATATTCCTCCCAACTGTGCTGCAGCCCAAATGCTCCGTGTCCCAGCTCATGCGCTACTACCCGCGCAAAGTCCGGTGCATTTGATCGCACAAAACCCAGATTACGGCCCCTTGGCATATACCCATCGTATTCCGCGTCCAGCTCCGGGACCACTACGATCGTGAGCACCGGAGACTCCCGGGTACCCTTCTGCAGCAAACCGCCCAATGCACTGGCCACATTGCGCATCTCCTTGTTAAACTGTCCCGTGGTGCCCTTTCCGGTAGCCAGTACCCCATCCCCGTCTTCATCAAAGGTAATCTCCCGATTATCCAGAATCTTCACTTGCCAGGTCGCTATCGCCGGATTGTAAATGCGGTTGAGTGCCGTCGCTAGCTCCGCCTCGTCGATGGGTACCTGCGCCCCATTGACCGGGATCACATGGACAGTAAGCAACTTTAAAGGATAACTGGCTATGCGCATACCTCCCAGCGTGTGCAAATGCGAATCAGTCGTCACACGACCCAGTACATAGAGGGCATCCAGGTCGCCATCGTTGATCCCCGGTACCGCTACTTCCAGCTTTTCGCCTTCCTGCTGGTAGGATAATTCATACCCACTATGGGTCACCATATAAAAGGAGTCTGCCGTACTCTCGCTAACATCTACCCACACCCGCTCACTAGTTCCCAGCAACAAGGCTTTCCACGGCATCCGGTAGTCTTCGATCTGCCCGTAATCTCCTTCCTCGCTTTCTTCAAAATAGGTGTCTAAACCTCCCGGTTCTTCCGGATGTTTCTCGAAATTAACCACCCCCAATTTTCCCAGACTATCTTCCAGTGTTCCGGTCAACAAGTCACTCTCCGTGTAGATCGCTCCATCTACCTGTCCGTAAATCTTACCATCCGTGCCAATAAATGTCGTGGGTCCCGATACCTGCGAATCCAGAAATACATCTCCTACCGATACATAACCTTCCCGGACCAGTATAGTGCCGATGCCCTGGGGAGGATTTAATTGTAGCGGCAGCGTTCTTACCTCCAGATGACCCAGACTGTCCAGCGTAATAATCTCCGTCTCCCCATTCGTATTGATCCGTACTCCCACTATCGAATCCGAAATCTCCTCCACACTGTAAGCCAAATCATCCAACCCTCCCAGCTCCGCAAACAAGGCCTGCAGATCGCCTATATTCGCCAGCAAATTCTGCTCCTCATCATAGACGGTGCTTATCAGTCCGCCCATCATCCGAAAATCCGTATTCACCTGCACATTCCTCAACTCGACCGCTACCTTTGGCTTGAGGATATTAAAAAAAGGGGTCGCTATATAGCCTATCCCATTATAACCCACGCCATTGTAGTAGACATCTTCCAATACCAACACAAAATCCCCCACCAGCAGCGAATCTCCATTCACCAGGTCAAAGTCCAGAGGATCCATATTCTCCAACTCCAGATCGACCGGTATGCCACAGCTGTCCGGCAACACTTCAGGAAAAGGAATCACCGACACAACATTGCTCCACATCATCGTACCCTCCGGACATAAAAATCCCACCCGGTACCGGTCAGCTGGAACCTCCGAGCCATAAATGCTCACCCCTCCCTCCGCTCCATCATAATGACCATAATCAATCCAGCCCGTACTATCACTGCCATAGCGGCTTTGCACCAACATGTCTGCTTCCGAAATCCCTTCCGGCAGTTGCCAACTAAGCTCTACACCCGACTCTCCCGTTAATTCCAAAACCAAAATCGGCCGGTTGGCTTCGTCGGAACATAGGGTTCCTCCCGAATCTCCGCTAACACTCGATACCCTAAAAGCTCCCACCGGTCCTATGCCATTGTTTACAAATTGATAGATACCCTGCGGGTCCCGTACCGTAATCCGGGCCAGATAAATATGATTGCTATCCAGCGGTGGATCACTCAGTTGATATAAATAACTCGTCGAAAAAGTCGTCGTCTCAAAAAATGGAAACGTACTGTTGACCACCTGCTCCCAGGTCAGCTGAGCCATCGATTTCGGCTGCGCAAAAATCGCTAAGGTGTACTCCGCCATAAAGAGTTGCGGATGCCGCGGACTCCAGTTTAAAGTGAACAAGGAGGCCTGATCACCAGCCACTACTCCCAAATCATCCCTCTCTTCCGGCAAATGCAGCACCGGTTCGATCGGTTTCCACTCCGGCACATCAAAACGTTGTACTTTAATAACCGTGCATGCCGTGTTGGAAATCTTCGAATTTCTTAGCAGTTCGTATACCTCGATACACAAGGTATAGATACCTTCCGGCAAGGGTACCTGTCCAATCCCCTGGACATTCGGCCCCAACCGGTCCGGGGAAAATAGCGATGTGAGTGCATCCCCCTCCAGCGTCAGGATCTGACCCGGTTGTAAGGTGACGATCGTCGGCAGATTGGGATTGGATCCTATGGTGACGCCCGGCCCATCCAACCGCAGACGTACCGCAGCACTGATCGGATCACTTTTCAGATCATTAAATTGTAGCGTAACCTGTACGGGGGAGCTTAATCCCAAAGGTTGCGTCCATTGATGCAGATATGGCGGCAAGGCCGGGCCTGTCGCCTGCACCATGGTCGTGACCGGATATAACTGACTATAAACCGGAATCACCGGCATTAAAAGAATTAGCAAAAAAATTGCTCTAACGATAAAACTCTTGCAAACCACAGATGTATTTTGGAAGCGGTATAGCCATCGAATTTCAAAACTGTATAGGATCTGGAATAGACCATGCCATGAATCAAGGGGAGTGGTAACGTAAGATAATTTCGGCCGGATCATGGTTTAGGTGATAAATATACTTTTAGCAGGAAAATATGCTACGACACTACTATCTGTAACCATATACAGGTGTTCTATACGTAAACAATAATACAAATTATTATTATTACAAAATAATAGATCCGTACCAAGCAGTAACCAAAGGCAGTATGCAATAGGGACTCCCTCCTTAGATTACGGGATGAATTATCTGCCGAAAATTCAAAATACAATTGGAAAACCTTACCTTGATCATCCTGGTTATTTTCGATATATGAACACAAATACATGGAAAGAAGAGCATTTCTCAAAGTTGGCACTTTAGCGAGTGCGGCCTGGATCATTCCCGGAGGAAAACAGCAAACACAGAAGATAAAGCTGGGGATGATTGGCACCGGCTGGTGGGGCACCGACTATCTACTACGTTTCGGATATGAATCCGGCGAATTTGACATTGTAGCCCTTTGTGACGTCAGTGAAGTGGCACTAAATAATGCCGTAGATAAACTGACTCAAGCCGGAGGGGCAAAACCAACCCTTTATCGAGAACATGAAGCACTACTGGAACACCCGGGCCTGGAAGCGGTAGTCATAGCTACTCCCACCCACTGGCATGCGCTCCAATTTATTGCTGCTTGTAAAAAAGGATTACATATCTGGCAGGAAAAACCGATCAGTTACGACATCCGGGAAGCTCAGGCGATGCGCTCTGCATTTGAATCAGCCGATGTAGTGGTAAACATCGATTTCCCCCGATTACATGCACCGATCAATGATCAGGTCAAAGATTATATTGAAAGTGGTTCTATCGGCGAGGTATATCAGGTACATGCCAGTATCAACAACCCGGTAGGCCGGGCTAAAAGAGGAGAGATTCCGGAAACCATCGACTATGAACGATTTTGTGGACCGGCACCTCTCTTACCCTACTTACCCCATGCGAATCCCGGCCGAACCAATTGGCGCTTACAACAGGGTTTTAGTCGAGGAATTCTGGCGGACTGGGGCATTCACTACCTCGAAAACATACGATCGATCTTAAATTTAGGACTGCCCAATAGTGTGGCGTCTATTGGTGGCATCACTCGACAACAAGGTCAGGAACACCCAGATCATTTAGATGTCCGATTTGACTTCGGAGGGCTACCGGTCAACTGGAGCCATAAAACCTGGGGATTTACCTCACCCCTGCCTCATACTAATATCGGTGTGTTCTACTATGGCGATAAAGGCACCGTCTTCGCGGCTGATTCAGGATGGGAAGTGTATCCGCAAGATGGTACCTCCCGTAAAGAATTTGGCAATGCCCGGGTCAGGCTTGGATCCGACGAATATGAAAACGAGATTCGTCGCGAATTCATCACACAGTTTACAGAATTTGCGAAGGCCATACGGGAGAAGTCTAATAAACGTATCAAAGGTACTTTCCAGGAGGGATTCAATTCCACCTCTTCAGTAATTTACGCCGACCTCGCCTACCGCTCACATCAGCAAATATTTATTGATGCCGCCACCATGGACACTCCAGGTAATGATGAAGCCCAGGCTATGCTACTACGAGAATACCGCGCACCGTATCATCATCCATACCAATCTTGAAGGCGGTAAAAATGGGATAGTGGGTGAAAGGGTGAGATCGGTGAAAAGGGTGAGGTGAGTGAACTCCGAAAAATACCGGATCAGTCATTTCTGCCTCTTTTTTCCCTAACCTAAACGTGATATGGCAGCAAATCAAGCCTTTTAGGTAGGGGTAAACATGATTTTCGGTCTGATTGACTTTTTCAGAGTGAACTCACAGAATATTCATTGAATCGACGCTTTATCACATTTAAAATTTCTTGCCTAAGGGTGATGACCTTTCTTAACTATGCCCTATAGACAGGCAAAGAATAACTTGAATATGCGTTAGCCTCATTATATTAGACAGCAAAGTTTATGTCATGGCAATTCGTTTCCTGAAAAGAGAACCAAAAATGTTTTATCCCGATGATGCTGCGTTGGTCATCGGGATTGCCAATAATGAAGCCAAAGCTTTAGACCAGGTATATCAGCAAAGTTTTGAGCAGATAAAGCAGTTTATCACTCAAAACAATGGAAGTGAGCAAGATGCCGAAGACATATTTCAAGAAGGACTATTAGCAGTTTGGAGAAATATCAAGTCCGGTAAATATGAGCATCAGCGGCATGTCAAACTGAGCACCTACGTCTTCCAGGTGTGTAAATACCGATGGTTTGAACATTTGAAGAGTGCCAAGGTAAAATACAACTCCCGGCTAAACCCGGAATTTGATATCGCAGAGGAAAATAGCCTGGCACAGCTGCAGGAAGAAGAGGAAAGAGCCTCGTATTTGAGAAATTTATTCGAACAATTAGGAGAAAAATGTCAGCAAATCTTGCATCTCTATTACTACAAGAAGCTGCCATTAGCAGAAATAGCAGAACAGCTGGATTATACACCCCAAAGTGCTAAGAATGAAAAATACCGGTGTATGCAACGACTCAAGGCTTTGACCTAGCAAGTTGCATATCAGAAAAAATAAATAAAATGGAAATTTCAGAAACATTGATGGATCGGATGGATAGCTACCTGGAAGGTAACATGTCTGACACGGAAACCAAAGCATTTGAAATGGAATTGGATTCCAATCCGGAGTTAGCTTCCGCTCTGGCAAAACACAGAGAGACCATTCTGACCATCCAGTCGGTGGGATTACAGAAAGATCTTGCCAAAGTGATGGAACGAAACAGGGAAAGAGAAAAACAGAAAAGCAAAACGATTTCAATAAATCGCAATCTAATTGCTATTGCAGCATCAGTGGTTCTTTTGCTAGGAGCATTCTTTTTTCTACGTCCGGCAGCCACGACACCAGGCCTTGCTTTGTACGAGGAACTGTATCAAAAAGACCCGGGACTACCAACCCTGATGGGAGCCACAGACAATCCCATTTTTATGGATGCTATGGTCAGCTACAAAGAAGGCGATTATAAGAAAGCACTAGAGTCACTTGATGTTTTAAAAATTGCCAACCCACAAAACGATACACTGGCCTTTTATCAGGGACTATGTCATCTTGAACTCGACCAGCCTCAGAAAAGCATCCAGGCCTTCGAACAAATTGATCCCGCAAAACCGGTGTGGGGCGTAAAAGCTGAATGGTATCGCGCTTTGGCGCTTCTTAAAAACAACCAACTTGATCAAGCGAAAGTTATCCTGCAAAAAATCGCAAACGCAAAGGATCATCGCTATCAAAGAGAGGCAACTCAGGCTCTTGAAAAGTTACCCTAATTGATTCTATTTCGTTTGGTTAAAGGAAATGGAGCGCTCACTTATGAACAAGAATAGTAATTCTTAAGCACCAGGGAAAACCAGGGCCCTACCTTCGATGGGCCTTTAATTGATCATTGCTTGTTGTTAAGTTATCCGGACGGTAGTTCGTAAGCCGGCGAATGTCCTTCGACAAG
>JAGQWV010000492.1 GCA_020437045.1 Saprospiraceae bacterium
GGTATCTTCACCGGCGAAACAAAGGTCATGCTTGTCAGCATGAACTTCATCGGTGATGAATTGATCCACCCGGTTCCATC
Organism: Saprospiraceae bacterium; assembly: GCA_020437045.1. Classification (GTDB taxonomy): domain Bacteria; phylum Bacteroidota; class Bacteroidia; order Chitinophagales; family Saprospiraceae; genus JABDMH01. Next base: position 81 of record JAGQWV010000492.1, read on the forward strand.
TTCTGGTGCTGCCACGATAACGCCAAAGCCTGACCCCCAGTAGGTAGAGTTCATTTTCATCTTTCGGATTCACTCTTACTTTGCCAAAGTACCAGCCAAATCCCAGAAAAGGCTCAGTACCCAGACCACTACTGGAGCTGATGGGTATCGTAGACCAACTTTCACCGGCATCATCTGAAGTATAAATTTGCTCCAACTCATAATCCAGACCAACATATACCGCATATAACCGGTCTGGATTTGTGGTGGCCAAATCGATTCCGATGCGAGAGTGCTTCTGATTGGGAAGCCCTCCTTCCAGTAGAGTCCAGTTTTGACCACCATCTATCGACTTGTATATTCGAGCGCCCTCACCCTCAGTTATAGACTCCTCATAGTTTCTGATGCGGTCCCACCCTGCAGCATAAATTATATTGCCATCCTGAGGATGGAGTGCTATATCAATAATACCTGTACCATCACCAAGAAAAAGGACTTTAGTCCAGGTTAACCCACCGTCAAAAGATTTGTAGAGGCCACGGTTAGCATCCCGGTAATAAGGTATCCCCATACTTGCCGCAAATAGTACCTGGGGATTCGAAGGGTCAATAGCCAGTTCAGCGATGATTCCTGCTTCTTTCAATCCGAGATAGTTCCAGGTATCACCTCCATCGACAGACTTATAGATACCGTTTCCAGAGAATGGTATTCCGGAAATATTAGGATCACCGGTCCCGGCATAAACAACCTCTGGATTAGTGGAATCAAATACAATATCTCCAATCGCCATCACCGGAAAATTGTCAAAAACCGGTTTCCAGGATTGCCCACCATTCTCCGTCTTATAGATACCTCCTGCGGAATATCCGATGAGAATATTTTGATGGTTGGATGGATCAACAGCAATGGTATTGATCCGGGCTCCGAGATTACCGGGACCTTGGGTTTCCCAAAGGCCGGCGTTACGGGCATGATGATGTTTTTCCCGAATTGCTGTTTGTGCCAATTCATTTTGCCATCCTTCAATATCAAATTTTTGATATGGGTATGCTCGTTGCCAATACAGGTGGTCCGTAGGTTGATATTTATCAAATTCTTCGTATCTGCCACGATGGCAGGACAGGGCAAGCAAAAGAAGTGCTGGTCCGAAAAATCGTATCATTGTGTTTTTAAACAACGTATTAAATATAAGGTTGTTATTTTGCATTGTCGGCCGAATGAGCCATTCTTAACAGTTTATTGATTACACTTTCTGATGTTAGTTTTTGCCCATGCCCGCACTTTACGTTGACGTAATCATTCCCCTTGCCGTTAAAGACACGTTTACCTATCTCGTACCAGCTCATCTGGAAAAAGTAGTTCAGTTTGGAGTACGCGTAGAAGTGCCCTTCGGTAAAAAAAAGCTCTATGCAGCTTTGGTAGTTTGCGTGCATGACCAAAAACCGGAATACCCTATCCGGCGAGTTCTCTCTATTATCGATGATCATCCTGTCATATCCGAATTGCAACTAAGGCTATGGAAATGGATGTCAAGCTATTATTTGTGTGACCTGGGGGAGGTAATGTATGCAGGCATGCCGGCACGCCTGAAATTACAAAGCGAAACGAGGATCAAACCAGGACAAAAGTTGGATGACCGTATTTTTGATTTGAATGATCAAGAATATATGATCGCCGAAGCAGTTTCTATCCAGAAGGAAATAACCATTGATCAGATCCGTCAGATTCTTGAAATAAAAACGGTATATCCAATCGTAAAGAAACTACTTGAATTGGATGTCATTGAGGTTTATGAAGAATTAGGTGAAGATTTTAAACCCAAAAAAGTAACTGCCATCCGGCTTGCCAAGGCTTTTCAGAATCCTAAAAATCAGTCAGAATTATTTGAGAAAACTAAAAATTCTGATCATCAAACCAAAGTATTGCTTGCCATCCTGCAGCAACAACGGGAAAAGAAGACCATCACTCAAGCAGATGTCATTAAGATGACCGAGGTAAACCACGGTGTCATTGCGGCAATGGAAAAAAAGGGTCTGATTGAACGATACGACGAAACGATCAGCAGATTGCCTGATTTTGATGAAGGTCTTAATGATGCGCAGGCTCTCAGTGCCAATCAGAAGACTATTCTACAAGAAATAGAAGGTTTCGAGGACAACCAGAAGCCCATTTTATTACATGGTGTTACGGGTAGTGGTAAAACCCGAATCTACATCGAACTGATCTTAAAAGTTCTGGCTCGAGGTCAACAAGTGCTATATCTATTGCCTGAAATAGCATTGACTACGCAAATTGTCCAAAGGCTGCGTACCGTTTTGGGTGAGCATATGCTGGTATATCATTCGAGAATCAATGAAAATGCACGAGTTGAAGTGTGGAAGGATGTCCTGGGATTTCCCAAAGTCGTCCTGGCAGCGAGATCGGGAATATTCCTACCTTTTTCTGATCTAGGCCTGGTGGTGGTCGATGAAGAGCATGATCCCAGTTACAAACAAGAAGAACCCAATCCCCGCTATCAAGGTCGGGACGCGGCTATTTTCCTGGCTCAGTTACATAAAGCCATGATCGTATTGGGTAGTGCAACACCGTCTATGGAGTCCTACTACAATGCAGTGCAGGGAAAATACAATCTGCTCACCATGACCGAAAGATTCGGAAACCTGCAAATGCCAGAGATCGCCATGATCGATCTCAAAAAAGGATCTAAATCCAGCCATCTCTCCCCGGATCTGATTGACGAGATCAAAGCCATGAAGGCCGATGGCTTTCAGACGATACTCTTTCAAAATCGACGGGGCTTTGCTCCTATCCTGATGTGTTCGGAATGTGGCTGGACAACCCTCTGCAAGAACTGCGACACCAGCCTGACTTACCATCAGTATTCCAATCAAATGCGATGTCACCTTTGTGGCTATCATGAAAAGCCGGCCATGGTATGTCCCCTTTGCGGAAATCATGAACTCACTCTAAAGGGCTTTGGAACAGAGATGATCGAAGATGAAGTCAAGATCCTGCTCCCGGAATTAAAAACAGCCCGGTTAGATCTGGACTCTGCTCGGGGAAAGAATCAACTGGAGAAAATTATCTATAGGTTTGAAAGTGGCGAAATCGATGTATTGATCGGTACACAGATGATTAGCAAAGGATTAGACTTTGATCGAGTAGGTCTGGTCGGCATCATCAGTGCAGACCATTTGCTCCACTTCCCTGATTTTAGAGCTGCCGAGCGCGCATTTCAATTAATGACCCAGGTAGCTGGGAGGTCAGGACGAAAATATCGCCGGGGAAGAGTATTAATTCAGGCCTATCATACATCCCACCCAGTTATGGCAGATGTCATCTCCGGCGACTACGATCGGTTTTATCGGAGGGAGATAAAAGAACGTAAGGATTTTGGATTTCCGCCATTTAGCAGAATGATTATCATTACGACAAAACATACCGAAGCTTCCAAGGCAAATATGGCTGCCGAAACGATCAGTCGCTATTTAAAACAGCGTTTGGGTGACCGCGTAAGCGATGCTATTATTCCATCCATAAGCCGGATTCGCAACAGATACCTGGGTTTAGTGGTTATGAAGTTGGAGAAAAAATCTGGTTTGATCCAAAAAACTAAAACCTGGATTTCCGAGTCCATTCTTTTAATCCAAAAACAGAAAGGATTCTCTACTCTCCGGGTGAGTGTAAATGTTGATCCTTAGAGAGATTTTTTACTTCTTGCTTCAGAGGTCAAAAGGAGATAGAAACCAAAAATTACTTTTGACAACCTCAAAAGGCGAAATCAAAAGTCTTTCTGATTAAAGTTATATTTGACACCTTATGAAAGAACTCCGGTATTTAAACAAGTACCTCATTAGGTATAAAGGTCATCTTATTGCCGGCTTTGTGTTTGTGGCACTGTCTAACTACTTTCGGGTTCTGCAACCGCAGGCCATTCGGCAAGCCTTGGATCTGGTCTACGAAAACATAAAAATTTATCGTCTCTTTAATGGATTTGAAGCACAGGAATATATGTTTTCAGAGATTGGAAGATCACTCCTGTATTTTGCCATTCTAGTGCTTATCCTCGCCTTGATTATGGGTATTTTCATGTACTACATGAGACAGACGATTATCGTGATGTCGCGTCTGATTGAATATGATTTGAGAAAAGAAGTGTTTGTTCATTACGAAGCGCTTCACTTAGGTTTTTTCCGAAAGCATATGACCGGTGATCTGATGGCCAGGATCACAGAGGATGTCAACAAAGTCCGAATGTATCTGGGACCTGCTATTCTTTATGGAATAAATCTATTCACTTTGTTTGTAATGGTCATATATGCCATGTTTGCCGTAAATGCCGAACTATCCTGGTATTGTCTGATGCCCCTGCCACTGCTGTCACTATCGATATATTTTGTTAGCTCAGTGATCCATAAGAAGAGTACGATCATCCAGCAACAGTTAGCTAAACTCAATAGCATTGCCCAGGAAGTTTTTAATGGCATCCGGGTTATAAAATCGTATACTCAAGAGAATGCTATGGATGGATACTTCGGAGAACAGTGTGAGGATTATAAGGTCAAATCGTTGAAATTGGCCAAGATCAATGCTCTTTTCTTTCCCTTAATGCTACTAATCATCGGAGCCAGTACCATTATCACTATCTATTTCGGTGGTGTGCAGGTATATAAAGGGAATATCACTCCCGGCAATATTGCTGAATTTGTCATCTATGTCAATATGCTCACCTGGCCCGTTACATCCATCGGTTGGATTGCATCTATCATTCAACAAGCCGAGGCTTCGCAAAAACGAATCAATGAATTCCTAAAGGAACAGCCAGAGATTATATCAACAACAAATGAAAAGACACCCATTCGTGGTGAGATTGAATTCAGAAATGTGAGTTTCACCTACCCGGACACAGGTATTCAGGCGCTAAAAAATTGTTCTTTCAAGTTGAATGTCGGTGACAAAATGGCCATTATCGGCAGGACAGGATCCGGCAAAACTACCATCGCAGATCTACTATTGCGCATGTATGATCCTACAGAGGGAGTCATCCTTCTGGATGGTAGAGATATCAGAGACTACAATCTGGAGTATCTTCGGCAGCGCATCGGATATGTCCCTCAGGATGTATTTCTCTTTTCTGATACGGTAGAAAACAATATCACTTTTGGACTGGATCTACTACCGGAAGATGGTCGTGACGCAACCTACTATGCTCGTAAAGCTGCGGTCTACGATGACATTATGGATCTTCCGGAAGGGTTTCAGACCCGGGTTGGGGAGAGAGGCGTTACCCTTTCGGGTGGACAAAAACAAAGGGTTTCGATGGCCAGGGCCTTTATGAAAGAACCGGATATTTATATTCTGGATGATTGTCTCAGCGCCGTAGACACCAGTACTGAAAACCAGATATTGGGGTATTTCAATGAGATGTTGAGCGATCACACCACGCTGGTCATCACCCATCGTATTTATGCCCT
>JAGQWV010000493.1 GCA_020437045.1 Saprospiraceae bacterium
GATCTTGTACTTTAAAAAACTCGAAGTTGTTTTCTACATAATTTTTATTTGCTGTCACGGTTACCTTAAAGTCCCGGAAAGGTTCTACCTCAAGCGTGGCATCTATGCGTTGGGTACGATTGCGCACTACCTCTTGATTAAGTAGAATGGTGTTTGTAATGTATTCCTCTGAACCTGATACCAGACCATCTAACCAGCTATCAGTTGGTTGGATGCCGAGAACATATCCTAAGCCTGGTGAGCTCCAAGCATCATTCATTCCGAAGAATTTGGGTGTTGGTGTGAAACCGGGAACTACGCTCCTGAAATTTTCAGAGTAATTGACTTTTAAAGTACGTATAGACATTATAGGTCGCAGTAAGGCTGCTTCTGCTATCCCTGGTCCACTAGATTCTTCATTACGGCTATCACGACCTGTGGAGGATGAATTTTCACCCGGCCTTTGCCGACTACGAGGATTTCCATCATTAGTTGGTTTACCAATCTGGAAGTCATTAACAGACTTAAGGTATCCGACTTTATTATACAAATCAACTAAATTGATATTTGCATTTACAGATCTGGTCTGTGAATTTTGAATTACATTTCCGTAATCTAAAGCATTTAGTGCTGCAGCACTCCAGGTATAAGTGGTAGCTACCTGAGCTCCTACATCGATAAAATCGATTACTGGAAAATACTTGAAGGGGAGTGCATACGTCAGATTAATATTATGTTGGTAGTTTTTTGGGCGTCCAAGATTCGTGAGGTTGTCCCATAAAAATTGACGAATTTCATTCTGATCGTTTTCATTCCTATTGCCGTCCAATACCGGTAATTCATCTATAATCGAGTTGCTGATGGCGTCAAAGTTTAGACGCAACGATCTCGAAAGATTCCAGGCTAAATTGTAGTTGCGATCCCAGGTGAATCGTTTGGTGTACCAATCGCTGAACTCTGGCTCCATAAATCGGTATTCCGTAGTGCTTTTGAACCTGTTAATTTCATTCCGGAAACCCAAACTCGATGGGATGGGGTTGAAATTAAATTCAGTCAAAAATTTCAAAAATTTATCATTCGATATGGCATTTTTCAAAGGGGTGATATACAAAGGTTGTGCTGAATAATTGTAGTCCAAGGACCCTTGCTGTTGTTCTATCTTATCTTCCTCGATGATGGGATCGGATATGATGCTGGTCGTCTTGGAATATGATGCACTAAAATTCTGAACATCCCATGGTTTCGGTGTTTTCTCACTTTGATTCCCACGCATTATTCGCACATTGTTAAGCGATACTGTTTTGCGCACTTCTCTGATGATAGCCTGATCTTGTACGGAATCTCGTTCTGCAGGTGTTACGCTTTCCAGTTTTTGATCCATTGTAAGATCATTGTCATAGGGGTCGTATTTCGGAGTAGATGTTGCATTGGAATACTGAGCAAAAAATGGAATGCTAAGGTTCCAGTTGTCAGGAAGCAATTTATTGAGTTGCAGATTGGCAGATACATTATAATCAAACATCCGCTCTTTCTGTCTCTGTACGAGTTTTTGGTCGATAGATCCCCAGCCGATGGTGCTGAAATTGGATGCAAAATTCAATCTTCCCAGATCAGCCAGCTGTACATCCAGTCGAGCCAGAGCTGCCATACCTCCCTCTTCATTCAAACCCTGCATACGAAGTTCATTCACCCATATCTCACCACATTTATTCAAATGGTCTTCCGCCACATTTCTTACTCCGATCATTACTGCTTTGGGATCCCCGAGTGTGGGATTACCCACTACCTTGACACTGTTTAACGGATTTTCAGGGTCCGACTTTACATAAGGGATTGTAGAAGGTGCACCTTCAGCATTTCGCTCTATTT
>JAGQWV010000494.1 GCA_020437045.1 Saprospiraceae bacterium
AGATATTTAAATTAACGGCAATAATCGATGCCAACATCTACTAGGCCACCCATTGCACTTTTTCTTTCCGTATCTACTTTTGTTTAAAGAGTGACTTGCGGCCAAAATCTTTGCAAATTGGACAGATCTCAGGAACATGGCCCCGAGCCGGGCAGTACTGCCGGCCAAAATAGATCATCTGGAGATGCAATCTATTCCAGAGGGATTCGGGAAAAATTGCTTTCAGGTCTTTTTCGGTTCTGTCAACATTCTTGCCTGTGCTAAGCTTCCATCTCCAAGCCAATCGATGAATATGAGTATCCACCGGGAAGGCAGGTTGTCCAAAAGCCTGACACATCACCACAGATGCGGTCTTATGCCCTACAGCAGGAAGTTCTTCAAGCAAGTCCATTTGATTGGGCACTTCACCTTCGTATCGCTCCAACAATATTTGCGACAATCCATAGATACCCTTAGATTTCATGGGTGACAAACCACATGGCCTGATTATATCCTGGATGTTTTCTCGTCCCAGATCAACCATATCTTGGGGATTATCTGCCTTTTCAAATAACACTGGCGTAATTTTATTAACACGCTCATCAGTACACTGTGCAGACAGCAACACCGCAATCAACAACGTATAAGGATCCTTGTGATGCAGGGGAATGGGAGGATCTGGAAAATAGTGATCCAGACGTTTAGCTATTTCGAATGCTCTTTCTTTCTTAGTCACTTACTAGTAGTTATTTCATCATGGTTCAGAGGCTTTGAAGAAATTTCATCGTATCGACGCCATCAGCATAATCATCAAGGGCCGGAAACTGAGTTTGTCCGAATCGAACATTTGGCAAGGCTGGAAAATCAATATTACTTACCACACACTGGATCTCATCCAGATGTCCGGCGAGCTTATCCTTTAGAGCTTCTAAAGAATCATAATATTCATAATGCAACATCGCAACCCGGGAAGGGATCAAGTCACTTTCGATAAAAATCAAACAGTCATTACTCATATACGCCTGTTGATTGATGATTACACTAGCCAGATTGTAGTCATAATTATTCCGATATTTTGAATGATCCACAACTTCCTTGAATGTATTAAGCGTCTCAAGCAAAGGAACAAAATCATAATTCCTTGGGACATAGATCTTTGAAATATTCCTACATCCCAGTCCGAAAAAAGAGAAAATATCAGTTCCCAATTGAACCATTTGCTCTTGCTCTTCATGCCCCGTAAGTACAGCAATAGAATTCCTGTTTTTACGAATAATATGGGGATAGTCCGAGAAGTATTTATGAAAAGAGATAGCTGTTTGATTACTACCGGTTGCAATGACTGCGTCAAAGTGCTTTAATCTTTCCGTAAAATAGATTTTGTTTTGCATCTCAGGAAATTGGTCTATCATCCGGGCCATTAGTGCCGGAAGAAGAACATCATCCTTTTCTGATAATTTGACAATGGCCCTGTGACCAGCTATTACCGTACAGAGCAGGTCGTGAAATCCAACCAAAGGTATATTTCCGGCAAGAATCAACCCCACACTTCTACTGTTCTTTGAATTTAACTGATAGCGGGACATCCAATGTTCCAGGTTATCGCTATCTAAAAATTCCTTTTGGATTCCAGCCAAAGCAAGTTTGATGTTGGGTATTGTAAACCAGGGGTTTGCAGCAAGAGCTCTCTTACTCAAAGCCAACACTTCATCCTGGTTAGAATCTAACCATTTCCCCAACGTTACAAATAGTTCACTACTCTTCATCTCTCAATAAATCTTTTCGGGTGTTCACATATTGACGCCATTTCTCCACAACAGTCTTAAAACCTTCAGGCAGGGGTGCCTCAAAAAGCATGCGTTTTCCAGTCTTGGGATGTTCGAAGCCAAGACTCTTGGCATGCAGTGCCTGATGAGGCATCAATTCAAAACAGTTCGATACAAATTGCCTATATTTTTGAAATACTGTTCCTTTTAATATCTGGTTTCCACCGTATTTAAAATCACCAAAAAGTGGATGACCATTGTAACTCATATGCACTCGTATCTGATGTGTTCTTCCCGTCTCCAATTTACATTCGACCAGGCTCACATAATACATATCTTCAATCAGTTTATAGTGGGTGATGGCATGCTTTCCCTTTTCTCCTTCTGGGTAGACCCTTCTTCGCGTTCTATCCTTACTATCCCGTCCGATATGTCCTTCAATCATACCGTGGGTAGGATCAGGTGTGCCCCAGACCAGAGCCAGATAAGTTCGATCGGTGGTATGTTCGTAAAATTGTCTGGCCAAATGACTCAATGCAAATTCATTCTTTGCGATCACTAAAAGACCCGAAGTATCTTTATCAATCCTGTGCACCAGTCCGGGTCTATCGGAAGGATTTCCCTGCAGGACAGGTAGATCAGAGTGTTGAAGATGGTAGATCAACGCATTAACCAGGGGGCTATCACGATTGCCAATACCAGGATGTACAACCATACCCGTTGGCTTATTAACTACCAGGAGATCTTCATCCTCATACATGATTTCGAGCGGTATATTTTCTCCCTCAAGTTCATAATCTTCATTTCCACTACGAGGTATTAAAATGGCAATCTCATCACCAGGTCTGACCTTATAATTTGATTTGATAAGTTGCTCATTTACTTTGACCGAACCAGCCATGATGCCTTGCTGAATTTTGCTTCTCGACACTCTCCAAAGGCGATCCTGCAGAAATTTGTCTATTCGAAGTGGTTGCTGACCAGGATCCACCCGAAATGTCGTTCTTTCATACAGATCCTCATCGTCGTTATCTTCAGGTAGATCTGTCAATTTATTGTCTTTTATACTTTTCAAAAAGTAATGTTGATTATCGATGGATTATCACTTTTTCAGCATGCAAAAATACAGAAAATCGAAGCCTTTGCCCTCCGGTATACCTTTTAAGGGTCAGTACACTTTAACCCTGTCATTTAGAACCTGATCCAAAAGAAAAAGGCAATCCATATAAGATTGCCTTTTTCCATAGTTTACTGCAAAGGTTACCAAGATGATCAATCCATGAGTATCATCTTCCTTACTGCAGTGTGGTCATTCGTTT
>JAGQWV010000495.1 GCA_020437045.1 Saprospiraceae bacterium
GTACTACCATGGTCCTGTAATAGTAAATGACCGGATTTCAACCTTCCGAAATTATTCCATTTAGCATATTTACTTTTTTCAACCAAGGCAGCAAAAGCATGGGTAAAGCGATCGTACTCTAATACTTTTACATTATTCAACCAATGTTCAACATGGCCACCCATTACTTTAATCCTTGCTCGGTTCCACTCACTCTTAAAAAACCGTTTGTAGTCGTTACTCACTTCTGAGAGATTACCAGCTGGTATAAGGTCATACAAGGATCCCACCGTACGATTGCCTCCAACACCCAATTTGGCATCGGGATGTTTGTCGTCATCTAAAACCTGAAATTCCAATCCGATAGCAGAACCTTCTGATTTATTTAACTCAGGATCGACAAAATATTTGATTCCACTATTAGCACCTTCCGTAATTTTAAAATCAACGATCAGTTCGAAGTTGGAGAATTCTTTCTCTGTAACAATATCTCCACCATGCGCAGATTCCTCGCCACCAGATTCTAAAACGGTTAAAATTCCATCTTTCATTTCCCAACCTTTTTCAGGGAAGTGATCCATTTTTGCGCCTCTCCAGCCGTTAGAGGTTTTTCCGTCCCACAACATTCTCCACCCAGTTCTCTTTTCATGTTCAGTTAACATACTGGAATAGTTATATTCGGGGACAGAGGGATCAGCAGGCGACTGATACTTCACCGGCGAATCAGTAATGATGCGGATGTTTTTCCATTGTATGGTTTTTCCCACCTGATCATCATCGTGGATAGCGTGAACTTGTAAGGCAATAAATCCAGAAGCAGTAAGATCATCGACCAGATTTGCGCATGGCATGCCGTTGACCCAGGTGCGGATCGAGGGTCCGATCGCTTCGATCCTTATGTGGTTCCAATCGCCAACCCTGAATGCATCTCCATTCGTATTTTCGGTCATTGGATATAGCCAACCCCGGCGTGCTTCATCATATATTCCTCCCGTCCATTTGCGGTCAGAAGGATCTAATTCTACCTGATAACCATGAACCCTGCCATCCCGATAGTCCGGTGTACTTAAACTGCGAATTTGGATGCCTGAATTTAAACCATATTCAAGTTTTACATCCAGCTCCATAATAAAGTCACCATAATCTTTTTCTGTGCTAAGAAAGGTATTAGGTGTCCCTTTCTGGGAAATGCCCACCACAGCTCCATCCATTATTTTATATTCTGCGGTGCCATTTAGCTTTTTCCAGCCAGTAAAATCCTTGCCGTTGAATAAGTCTTTCCAAGGAGCATCAACTTGCGATTTGAGAGAAGGAACAAGCACAGTCAGAATGATAATTATAGTAATAATATTTCGAATCATTGGTATAATATTTTCCTCTAAAAATTAAAATGAGTTTAAAATAACTAATGGCAGTCACAAATATACGTGCTGGTTCAATGGCATCATACAATAATAAAAAAAGCGTCGCAATTTACCGCGACGCTTTTTGTCTAAGTCAAATCTGATTTAATGTGAAATCTAATTGTAACCTGGATTTTGTGCATAACCACCTTGAGTTCGGTCGATCTGATCCTGGGGGATTGGACGAACTACGTGGTAATCTTGAATATTGGCTCCACCTACCGGATTGTATTTTCGTACTCGCTCCACGAGGGTTTTTGTCCGGGTGAGATCCATCCATCGATGTGCTTCTCCAATCAACTCCCGACCTCTTTCGTCAAGGATAAAGTCAAGCGTAACATCCGCAGCGGTGATTTCCATTTCGGCCTCCTTGCCAGGCCAGGCTCCCCGTCGACGGATTACGTTGATATCTTCCGCAGCTCCTTCCATGTTACCTAGTTTAAATCGAGCTTCTGCCCTCAAAAGGTAAGCTTCCCCAAGGCGCATCAGCATATAATCACGTTGTCCTTGGGTTTTCTGGCGGTCTGGACGGGTATCGTCAATCCATTTGTTCATGGAGGGGAATATTCGTAGGTGCGTCACACAATCGAAGCAATAGTCATTTCTTTCTGTATAAACTGTATAACGGGTAGCGGCGATTCTTTCATCCGGCCAATCCTGATCTCGTTGAGGACCAGGGATAAACAAAGCAGTATCACCGAGCTCAAATTTAGCCTGGCCTGCGATACCGTACCCTTTGGCTGCATCTTCATCCGTCCAGACGGGTATGGTACCTGCATTATTGGCAATCCAGGCATGCTTGTAGGATTTGTCATAACGAGAGTCAACATCCCGATTCCATAAACCAAGAGTGTATTCTGTTGGCCTGAAACGCTTCCAAGGTCTCCCATTGGCAATATCACGGGTCATACCTGGTCTCACATCGTATTCGAATAGGAAATATAGATGTCCGCGGTGGCCTTCCGGATCAAGATCTTCATCTACCTGTGACTTACTATTTTGGATGGTCCAAACGATTTCAGAATGCTGCTCGTTGCCAATCGTCCATAGGTCGGCAAACTCCGGCAAAAGCGCAAAACCGTAGTTGTTAATCACATTGCTGAATAAGCTCTCTGAACGGGCAAAATCTGCGTCACTACTAGTCCGCCATCCTCTTCTCAAAAGTGCTTTACCCAAAAGAAACTCCGCAGCAGGTTTAGTAGCTCGGCCAAAATCACTTTGAGATTCTGGCAGATTAGAGATCGCAAATTCCAAATCTGGAACAATAGCCTGGTTGTAGATCTCCTCAATTCCTGTACGGTTGGCTTCGATTTGTACGCCCTCTGTTTCTTCTAACGTAAGATGCACATCTCCATAATGGGAGGTTAACATGAAATAAAAGAGAGCTCTCAGGAAACGAACTTCTGCAATGCGCAGTGTCTTACGAGACTCTGGTATATCCAACGTCTGAGATCGATTGATTACCGCATTGGCCTGATTGATTCCCTTATAGAAATCACGCCACGCATCTCTAACAAATGACTGCTGCGGATTCAAACTACCATCGTACCGATTAAAGGTTTTATGACTTCCATCAGCTCCCTCTGTATAAGTGTCTGTTCCAAAAACAGACATTGTAAAACCTCTCTCAGGACCGAAGAAAGGTTTTGTCCACCAATAAGTCGCATTTACCGCATCTTCAAATCCCTGTGCGGTGGTATAGTAAGTCGATGCAGAAACATCAGAAACTAGATCCTCTTCCAGATACTTGTCGCAAGAGATGCTACCTATTGCAATCAAAATCAGAAGAGTGAAGAAATAATATATCTTTTGCATATAGCTTAATATTTAAGGTTAAAACTGGGCTCTAAGACCAAACAAAATCAATTTTGTACTTGGAGTAGTACCAGATCCAAGACTCGGAAGATCTTCAGTATCAGGATCATCAACCTCCGGGTCGAATGTGTCATATTTAGCGGCAAACCAGAGGTTTTGGCCTGATACGTATAGTCTTAGTCCATTGATACCAAGCTTGTCTGTCAAAGCTTCCGGGAAATTGTATCCCAGGCTCACATTCCTTAATTTTACATAGCTACCATCAAAGTATCCCATGGTGGTATTATTACGCGTAAATTCCTGGTTTTGATTAGGTCGAGGATATTGTGCATCCTGATTGTCAATTGTCCAATAATCAACATTAAGATTATTGTATCGGAAAAACAGGGAATTATTACCAACATGGAAATTAGAGTAGACAGTCTGTCCTACCCGGTAGTAAAAGAAGGCACTTAAGTCAAAGTTCTTATAAGCAAAATTGGTAGTTAGTCCACCATAGTAATCAGGTACATCCGTACCAATAATTTTCCGGTCATCTCCGGTGATGATTCCGTCTCCATTCTGGTCTCTTAATTTGATCTCACCGGGCACCTTAGCTTCGGCTGATTGGGCTAAATCGGCCTCGGCTGTACCGTAGATCCCAATGTTTTCATAATCATACCAAACGCGAATAGGCTGACCAATAAACCAACGGTTTCCTACATCGTCGATCGCATTACCATTTTCGTCTTTCAACGCCAATTCAACAATTTCTTCTTTGTATCCGGCTATATTCCAGTCAATAGACCAGGAAAAATTATTGGTTTCTACTAATGCGGCACTCAAGCCTAGTTCCAGACCGGTGCTTCTTGTCGATCCAATGTTTTTGCAGCACACTCTCATATCCTGAAGTGGGAGGCAAGAATCTTTCCAGAAGAATGTCTTCGGTATTGGTTCGGTACCAATCGAGAGATCCGGCAATTCGTCCATTAGCAAAGTCAAAGTCAATACCCATGTCAAAAGTCTTGGATACTTCCCAGTTTAATTCCGGGTTGGGAATTTCATTGAGACCAAAACCAAACGCATTGTTTCCGCCGAATGAATATACTCTCCGCGTAAGGCGACCGGCCGTTTGATAAGGAGCGACGGAAGTGTTTCCAACCTCTCCATACGAAGCCCGTAACTTGAGCGAATTTAACCACGCTACATCGCTGAATAAATCTTGTCCGATTTGCCATCCGGCTGAA
>JAGQWV010000496.1 GCA_020437045.1 Saprospiraceae bacterium
CTTATTAAAATTATTCAACATAACCCATGCGTTGATCTACTAGTCATTAGAATTTCATGCTATTAATTTCTGTAAGGGTAACCGGGCCTAAAAGTCCGGAGGGGAAGGGTTGCCAATCAGAAGCATCAAATAAACCCAAAGCCCCTCGGTTCTCCGCTTTATTTGCCGGAAAATTTATATTATAAAACTTCTTCCAATACTTGTTTTTCCTATCCATATCAATAATGCGATTTGCCATGAGGTTTGCCACTTCGATTTCAATATGATTTTCCTCCTTCATTCGATACGCTGGAACAACTATTTGATAATCAGGACCGATCATCGTTCCCAAATATTCTCCATTGAGATATACCTGCGCCGTTTCATGCACTTCACCCAAATCCAGGATCCAGTCTTTGCTATTTTCTGTTAGAGAAAAGTCGGCCGAGTATTTTGCCCGGCCGGAAAACGTTTGATAATTATTTCCCAATGCCGGCCATGATTTCAGGGACGACAATTTAATATCATCCGGAATTGCTGGACCTCCATCCAAAAAATGTAAGGTCCACTCCTGTGTAAGAGATTTTACCAATGATCCTTTTTGCCAATAATTCCAGTCCTTATGATGATCCACTTCATGATGCCCAATTAATATCAGACCCTGACCCTGCGACAATTGCAAAAACACATCCGTGTGAGAACCCTTTTTAAGTTTAGCCAATCCCCGCTCTCCGGTCATCGGATCCAGAATCTCCATTTGCTCCGCTTCCCTGGACAATTCGACCCATCCGGAGAAATTATTTTCTGACCAATTGGTGATAAAATAGACGATGCTGTCTCCCATTTTCCTGCGGCAATATTCCAGATCATGATCGACCATCGACTCAGCAGGTATGCCACACTTCTTCATCAATCCCATCAGGTCTTTACCCTGTAAAATTTTTCCCAATCCGGTCAGACACTCTTCGCCCCGGAAAGAAAGTCCATTCTTTAGATTTTGCAAATCCGCCTGCCGCGCTGTTAATTTGCTTAGTCCCGGGACATCTTCTGGCAAATGATCTTGGAACACCACGATCGCACCTTTAGTAGCTAAATCCACCAGATGCTGCAGTGTGGTTTCCGGCATAAAACGGCAGGGAGGAACGACCACCATCTTATAAGAATTATCTCCACTCCATATTTCATTGTTCTTGCATTCCAACGCTCTGATCTGCCGGTCTGAAATAAAGTCAAAGGCATATCCACCATTGAGTAATGCCAACGCGGTTTCTTCCAGCGGCGTCCCCTCTAAGGTTGGTCCATGTCCATCAAAATGTTCCAGCAGTTCTTTTCCGGGAGTCGCATATCGATCGTACATGGGAAAATAAAGTAACACATCCTGATCGGGAGATCCCTTTTGCATGAAGAATTGTACCTGGGTGATATAATCATTTAAAGTCTTCCAATCGTGCCACAGTGGATTGCGATTATTGTTGTGTATAGCCGCATAAAATAAACGTCCGGGCCATGTTTCATCCGGTGGAGAATAACAGGTGCCGTGATAAAACAGGTGATTGACACCATTCACGAGATAGCGATCCAGATTTTGCTTAACATCGGCCAGATTGGACGTAAAATGTTCATTAAGCCAGGTTGCGGCTTCTGCTGAGACCAGGTTGTGCCCGGCCACGTGAGCAGCTGATGTGGCAAATCTAATTCTCAGGGGTTGTGTTCCTTCTGTTTCCGGTATATCGGAAGCAGCGTACAGGTCAAGAATATTGGCTGGCGAACCATGCGATTGATTGCGGATGATCTTGTTCTTTTCTGCCGACCAGTTCGCCCACTCCATGGTAAAATTTTCTAAAATCAGATCCGAAAATGTTTCCCGAAAATCGGATAGAACACGGATGGCCGTTTCATCTTCATCGCCATCCAAAAGTGCTGGTAAATAATCCCGGAGGTCATAGCCTCGTTTTATTTTAAATGCTTCGAAAAAATCAGGGGTCCAGTTAGCCTGTCCCCGGGCATCATCTACTTCATAACTGTCATTAAAAAAGGCTCGAAGCAGGCTAATATCATATCCTTGAAAGGCAGCATCAAATTTTTTCAGGTAGTCCCTAATCGCTTTTTTCGAAAAATGGTCGATTACATTTCCTTCGCCACCCGGAGCCGCCCGTTCTACCATTTTACCATGCCAACCCTGGAAAAGGGCATATAGATTCCAATCTCCTGCCGGTGCTACCCAATCCAGATCCCCTGAAGAACGCACTTTGGCCGTCAGGTCGATTTTCTGTCCTTGTGGTCCAAAGGTCATTAGGGTCTGTAGCGGAAGGGACCGGTCAAAACGCACCTGATCCACCGCTTTTCCCTGTAAGTCAGCATTAGCCTCAATAGGAATTATCAAATCTTCCACCTTCAATGCAGTCGGTCGGAAATCCTTGATCAGGTCATACCAATCTTCCGGTCTGTTCTCTTCCGTATAGTGCTGATACCATTGATAGACGGGATTATTTACTGCTCGTAGGAGAGGCTCTTCCCGATATTCTATCTTTTCTATCATTCGTTCACCTGCAGTGAGATGATAGGTCCGATGGGCCAGATATTTACAGGCATCCTCTTCATGCACCCAGGGACCTCCAAAAGGCCAACCCGTACCAGCGGCGATATCCACTCCCATCTCTAATCGGTGCGCCTCCTTCAAGGTATGCGTTAGCATATCCATCCATTGGTCCGATAAATAGGGAATAAAATTTTCCTCATCCCCAATTACTCCGTAGATGGGAGTTAATTCGACACCACCCAAACCAGATGCTTTCAAAGACTCTAAATCAGCGGTAATGCCCTCCTTCGTAACGCTGCTGCCTTGCCACCACCAGCGGGTCCAGGGCCGGTTTTCGGACGAGAAATGTGCCTGATAAACTGCGGTAGCTTGATGTTGGCTATGACATCCAACCGCCATATATCCGATAAAAAGAAGAGCGCAAAAGATCGTTTTTCCAAACCCTGTCATGAAGCGATAATTTAGCAGCAGCAATGAAGTACTACAATTCTACAGGATAATTTTGACATTCCCTATAAAACCACCTACCTAACCATCCATCCAGGTCTATTGCACGATCGATTACATGCCCAACAGCAACCATTTTCTAAATAAATTCCGGTTTAAAATTGACCACCTCCCAGTATAGTTATAACTAATTGACTAATTTTATCTCGTAATATCTGGAGACATGAGGAAACAAATCCATTTGCTACTTTTTATTGCGGTAATTGCAACAGGTATTTTAGAGGCGCAGACCACCGACACCACGCTCCTGAGCATTGAGACTCAGGACGGAAACATATATTTCGGTCATCTCTCGGAAGAAGATTCGTCAAAGATTATTCTGGACACCCAAAATTTGGGATTGCTTACGATCAGGCGAGCGGATATCAAAATCATGGAGAAGGCAAACCCAGAACAGTTTATCAAAGGAGAATTTTGGTCTTCTGAATTGCGATCATCCCAATATTTTTTCACCTCCAACGCCTACGACTTGTCTAAGGGCGATCTATATTACCGGAATATTTGGGTATTATGGAATCAAATAAATTACGGCTTCACAAATAATTTTTCCCTGGGATTGGGCATCATTCCGTTGTTTCTCTTTGCCAGTGAGGTAACGCCCATATTTCTGACCCCAAGCGTCACTTTCCCCATAAAAAAAGATCGTCTAAATATCGGAGCAGGGGCTATTCTAGTAGACTGTAACATCAAATCGAGTGTATAAATTGACTTCTTTTACACCAGCTCTTCATCATCAACAGCCTTACGTAGCTTCGGCTACATGCGGTCTTGCTTCTTTGATCTGATGCAAAATAATTTCAATTAATACTACTCCATTTAATCATTACAGTCCACTAGGCAAAGCCATTGGCAATTCGGAAGGTGGATTTGGCAGCATTTATGGTAATACTACCATTGGTTCGAGAAATAAAAATCTAACGATTGGAGTCGGAGGTCTTTTTGCCAATGGAGATTTTGCAACCCAACCTCTTCTCAATGTCAGTGCCATGATACGGGTATCTAACCGTGGATATTTTCTCACAGAAAACTATATGGTGATAAACAATGGAAGGCCATCCGGATTGGTCTCTGGTGGAGGCAGATGGTTCATCAAAAGATTGGCACTGGATTACGGCGTTTTTATTCCGATGATCGATGGCTATAATGGATTTATAGCTTTTCCCTGGTTAGGGTTTTCAACGCCCATCGATAAGAAGTAATGAGTATCATTGGAAAAAGGTAACAGTCTCAAAGGACAAAAAAAGCCCGGAATAGTCCAGGCTTAAATTGTTGTTTCTAGTATAGATATCAAATTTTCATCTACATTCCTATATTCTTTTTAGCGTAATAAGTGGGCATCATGTAGCTCTGGATAACCGTCTGATATCCGTACTTCTCAACTTTTATTTGAACCAAACCTTTAGGGATGGCCGCGAAGACATATTTGCCATTACTTCCTGTAGTTCCGATAAAATTCTGACCATTTTTCGTGACCGTAACTTTTGCTCCGGAAATCGCGGCATAGTTTCCATTGTTCCAACTACCATTTTGGTAAACAGTTATTTCCAATTTTGCTCCGGTCACTGCAGGCGTACTCTGGCCGCAAAATTGAGTGACTTTTGCTTTTATTACTTTAGTGTTATTATTATAAGCACTTTCCTGAATCTGATAATCAGAATTTACCAATGCTTTAATGGTTACATTTCCAGTAGAAGGAATATTGACATTCTTAAACCAAACGGACTTACCATAATTATCATTCGGCCCGATACCACCTTGCAGATAACCCACATAGGAGCTCGGTTGCTGACCATTTTGACTAATATACAGTATCACCGGAATACTACCCGAAACAGCCGCCATACTACTATTCGTAATCGTCACTCGTATCTGGCTGCATGTACCTTTCTTAAGTCCGCCAGGGGTTGAAATATTAGACACTCGAAGATCCGGTAATAAAGCGGTGGCGGTGCTTGCATCAGCGATGTTTGAAGAGATAGACAATACCGCCAATAAAAGAAGGCTAAATAAAACAGGAATTAATTTTAAAGTTTTCATTTTTGATAATTTTGGAGTTAATTAATTTAAATTGCTTTTTGTTTTTATGATGACACAAATATGCGGTAAAAATGTCTCCAAAAAATCACCGATAGCCATGAAAAGTAAAATTCACGGTTTTCTGGTAGTCGATCATCATTGATCATCCATTTCCGGAAACAAAAAAAACGTCTCCTGATACCTTCAGGAGACGTTTTAAATAGTACGAATTATAAAACCGATCTATTTAAATATTTTATTCCGTTTAACGAAATGCTTTTTTAATTTGTAGATAGTCCGATATTTTTCTTGGCTGTGTAGGTGGGCATATTGTAAGATTGCTCGACCGTCTGATACCCCTGTTTTTGAATCCTGATTTTACACATTCCTTTAGGCACTGAATTAAAAATATATTTGCCATTATTGGAAGTCTCATCTGGATTATAGGATTGCCCGTTTTTAATTACTTTGACCATAGCCCCATTTACCCCTTGATAATTTCCACCGGACCAGGTGCCATCGACATAGGCAGTCACTTCAAGTTTGGCGCCTTCAGTATTGGTCGTTGCATTTCCACCACCGCAATTATCCTTGGCATTTACTTTGACCAGTTTGTCGTTATTATTGTATGAAGTTTCTTCAATCTCTTTATCAATATTTACCACCGCTCTCAAAGTAATCCGGCCGCCGTAGTCCAACTTAACATTATCAAACCAGACGGGTTGACCATAGTTATTCTTAGGACCTATGCCTTTCTCCAGGTAGGCTACATAAGAAGAAGGTTGTCCTTGTTGTGGACTGACAAAGAGGGTCACCGGAATTTTCTCCTTCACGGCTGCCATTTGTGAGTTGGTAATATTCACCCGCACTTTATTGTTAGGCCGTGGACAAAGTCCTCCGGGTGTAACAATAGCAGATACCCGTAGATCGGGCTTCAAGGCCGTCATTTCCGTAGGTGAAGGATAGCGGAAGGAAGCAATGACCATTGCAAAGAGAAAAAATCCGAAAAAGCTACATAGAAGTTTAAAAGTTTTCATGACATGTCTTTTTTTTTGCAGATTAATTAATAGATGAGGTTTTCGTGTTCATCTATGGCAAAGATGATGACTTAGAAAAAAGTAGACATCACGGCTTCTGATGAATTCCAAAAATCACGGGATTCCGTGATATGAATAGACAGATTAGATCCAGATCTCTGGGAAAAAGTGGATTTATCCAGTCTTAATCTATACCGGAGACTTCACTGGGTTTTATTCCAAAGCGCTCCTGAAATTTCTTAGTGAAATACGATGCGCTATCTATTCCTACTGCATAATGCACCTCGCTTATTGTCCTGAATTTTCTCTTTGCCAACAAGTCATATGCGGTTCTCAGTCTAATATCAAGCACTAGTTCCACCGTTGTCATACCGGTAATTCCTTTGATCAATCTTGCCAACTGACGTTCCGAATAATTAAGATAGTTTGAAAGCTCTGGCATACGAAGTTTCCCATTTTTCATGTTCCCCACTACATATTTTTCA
>JAGQWV010000497.1 GCA_020437045.1 Saprospiraceae bacterium
TTCTGTTCAATCCCTGAGTTATTTTGACGGGCAAAGATAACGATAATGATTTTCAACAGATAATTAATGCTGAACCTTAACTCGAACGGCATTACAAAAAATAAAAAACCTCTCCAGACACGAAGAGGTCTTCTTTTAAATGTACCGAATCAAAATCCGGATTCGGCTCTTTCCTCCTATTCTAAGCTAATTTTTCATGCAGATCACGTGCTTTTAGCCTGATGAAGAACTCGACAACCCTTCTTGATCACGATTGCCCGGTGATTACCGTACCTTTAATAGTCAGGACAAAAGGATTTTCCTGAATATTGGTGTAGACAGAGACGGTCTTTCGAAAAGAACCGAGGGATTTGGCGTTGTAGGTTGCTTCTATGGTAGTGGAAGCTCCGGGAGCGATCGGATTGGTATCATAATCTGTTGCGGTACAACCGCAGGATCCTTTTACTTTTTTAAGGATAAGTGGTTGATCACTTTCATTAGTGACCGTGAATTCCACTTTCTGAGGGGTCCCTTGTACGATAGAACCAAAGTCAAATTCTGTTTTATCAAAGTGAACAGGATTGCCACCTGTGAATGCAAAAGTGCTGAATGAGGCTACAAATAATGCCAGGATAATTTTGAAATTCAATGTTTTCATAGTTTGAAATTTTTTATTGATTTAATGATGATGCAAACCTATGATCATCTTCACGACATCGCGGTTAATGGCTTTCAAATGATTGTTAATGAGTTGTTAATGACTATTTTGCAACTGTATTTCAAGCCTACCTTCGGGAGAGCGAACAGGCTATAGTATGCGTAATAGTTCAATTTGGAAAGTGATCATCTCTGGTGGTCTGGCATTGATCTGCATCGTCATTGTCCAGGGATATTGGCTATCGAAGGTGTTAGACCAAAGTGAAAAGGCTTTTGAGGAAAAAGTCCATATCGCCCTACGTAATGTCGCCCAGGAAATTTCCGAACTGAAAAAGGTTCAACTTCCCTCACATGACTTAATCAATCAAATTTCGCAAGACTATTATATAGTAAATATTCGCGATGCCATCGACGCCACGAATCTGGAGTATTATCTTTTGAAAGAATTTGAAACGATAGGTCTACGGACAGACTTTGACTATGGAATTTATGACTGTGATACCGACCAAATGGTCTATGGAAATTACATCAGTGCTACGGCCAATGTGCTTCACAAAGCACCGGTCAAAGATCTTGAAGCTCCTGAGCAAAGTGACTACATTTATTACTTTGGCGTGCGCTTTCCCGATCGCCAAAGCTATATTCTAAAAAATCAGTGGGTCCCCCTTATATTCACTATCATCCTTTGTCTGGCGATGTTGTTTTTTGTTTATGCTACCTATGAAATCTTGCGACAGAAGAAATTATCAGACCTGCAAAAAGATTTCATCAATAATATGACACACGAGTTTAAGACCCCACTGTCCAGCATCAAAGTCAGCTCCGAAGTTTTTTTGACAAACGCGAAAATCGGCGAAGATCCCCGTCTTTATAGGTACGCCGGGATCATCAATGACCAGGCCACCCGGCTTAATGATCAGATAGAGCGGGTATTGCAAATAGCCGGCCTGCAGAAGGGTAAAATCCGGCTACAATTGCAAGAGGTAAACGTCAAGATCGTCGTGGAAGAAGTAGTAGAACAATTGAGGGGACGATGTGAAAAAGAAGAGGTGCTGATAGAGACTGATTTTGCTGGAACTGGTTTTGAAGTGAAGGCCGATCCGCATCATCTGGCCAATATCTTGTACAACCTGATTGATAATGCTATCAAATACAGCCGCAATCAACCACACATTATCATTGGCCTAAGTTCTGCTGGCCAGGAGCATATACTCTCGATCCAGGACAACGGTATCGGCATCGAAGAAGTACATCTTAAGAAATTGGGCCAAAAATTCTTTCGCGTGCCTACGGGAGATATTCACAACGCAAAAGGTTTTGGCCTGGGACTGCATTATGTACGACAAATGGTGCGGATGCACCGCTGGAAGATGCATATCACCAGTGAGCCCGGCAAGGGAACCACCATCTTAATTTTAATGAAACGTTCATAATATTCTTCCCATGACCAAACCGCATCTATTGTATGTAGAAGATGATGAAACACTGGGCTTTGTGACCAGAGATAATCTCGAACAAAATGGTTTCAACGTCACCCATTTAGTCGATGGAAAGAGCGTTCTGGAAGTATTGCCCCAAATCTCCTTCGATTTGGCAATCCTGGATGTGATGCTTCCGGAGGTAGATGGTTTTACCCTGGCTAAAAAAATCAGAGAGACCAACCGGGAGGTTCCTATATTATTTTTAACCGCTAAATCCTTGAAGGAGGACCGGCTCAAGGGCTTTGAAACCGGTGCCGACGATTACATCACCAAACCTTACAGTATTGAGGAACTTATTTTTCGCATTCAGGTTTTCTTGAAGCGAAGTCGTCTGTCAATCGATGATCCGCCGGCGATCCTCAACCTGGGAGGGTTCTCATTTGATCATGAAAATTTACTGCTATCCCACTCCCGGGGAGATAAAGTTCTCACTCAAAAGGAAGCAGATGTTTTGAAGTATTTAATTTTGCATCAAAATCAGGTGTGTAAGCGAAAGATGATATTGGAGGATGTTTGGGGTGAAGATGACTATTTCATGGGTCGAAGTTTGGATGTATTCATCAGTCGACTACGTAAATATCTGGCTAATGAACCCCGTATACAACTAAATAATATCCATGGGGTAGGATTTAAACTGAAGGTAAATGATTAGGATACTATTCGTACTGGCCATGATAGTTAGTCTGGTGACCGGTTGCAACCGACAAGGGGATCTTGTGTTGAGTCGGGAAGATCTGAAGCTTGCCGATTCGCTTTTTCTGGCAAGTCGCACAGAATGGAGTCCTAAACTGGAAGACAGCTGCCAGGTATTTCGTGATGAAATGCTTCCTATCTGGATAGATTCGCTTAAGGAACTCAGACTCGCTGAAATCAATTTAATGCTTGAGCAATATGAAAAAAGTAAATAATATTGCTGCGTGGCTAGTTGCTGGTCTGGTATTCTTCTTTTCGTGCGAAAAGGATGATACTGTTCTTAGGCGACAAATGATCGATGAACAGGTGGAAAGTCGGTTGCAACTATATTTTAATGCCGAAAAGAAGCGCTGCCGGGATAAGATTTTAGAAGAAGCGAGCATGTTGGCTGACAGCATACTACGAGCAAATCCGGTCTTTATTACCTTGGACTCTTTGCAGCGACCACCGATTCCCATCCGACCGGCACCACCGGAATTTGAACGAAAAAAAGACAGTATCAAAATCGAACCCATCTTGCCTAAAAAGAACTCCGGGCAATAGACACTGATCTTCTGATTCTCAATTACTAAATTCCTGAAGTCGCTCCGACCATTTACTGATGACAGTATCAAGATCTCGCCAGTTATAAAGATTTTGCCCAAATAGTGCGTCAACGAAAGAGATTAAGCCACTTAGACGCGCATAATAGGGTACCGGTCGCGTAAGCGGTTGCATATCCAGATTAAATAGAATCAAGGCATCCACTCCGCTTTCGGTCTTGGCCCGGCGTACCAAAATAATTGATTCTTTTTCCAGTTCATGGGCTTTGATAAAGGCTTTGACCGATGTATCCGGTATAAATTCGTATTCGGCGAACTTGAATTGGCTTTCTACGGTATGGATCAGGTCTTTACTAAAGCTATCCGCTTCCATTTGCTCGGCGCTGATGCGACTTTCCAGACGGTTAATCTGCTTCTGATTGGTGATCCGCGAACATTCCTTTCTCAATGCGTCAGTCTTGACGGTAGCAGTAGGAGTGACAAAATAAAATTTAGCAGTCTTTAACTGGGAAGACGGTGACTGTCCCTGGATTGGTGACCATATCAAACCACCAAAAGTCAAAAAGAACAAAATGGTCAGGGTTAAAACTTCGTTAAAGACCGGGAATCGTCGTGTATTCGTCATGACCTACTCTTTATTTTCGCACATATTGGGCAAAAAATGGCATTTTTATGCCCCTTATCTAATCATAAAACGACTACCAAACTATGCAGCCTGCATTAGACATTGAAGCGCTTAATCAACAAATTTACATCGAAAGTGCCTTTGTAGAGCAATTACTGAATGAGACATCTAAGGTAATTGTCGGACAAGACCGAATGATGGAACGCCTGCTGTTGGGTCTTTTAACGAAAGGGCATGTGCTGCTGGAAGGGTTACCTGGCCTGGCAAAAACCCTGGCCATCAAAACGTTGGCCTCTGCAGTTCATGGTAAATTCAGTCGGATTCAGTTTACTCCAGATCTTCTTCCAGCCGATATTATCGGAACTTTAATATACAATCCCAGCGAGGCTACTTTTAACGTCCGCAAAGGACCCATTTTCGCCAATTTTGTGCTGGCGGATGAAATAAACCGGGCTCCGGCGAAAGTTCAAAGTGCTTTACTGGAAGCCATGCAGGAGCGGCAAGTCACCATAGGTGATCAAAGTTATCCACTGGAGGAACCCTTCCTGGTACTCGCTACCCAAAACCCTATCGAGCAGGAGGGCACCTATCCCTTGCCCGAGGCGCAGCT
>JAGQWV010000498.1 GCA_020437045.1 Saprospiraceae bacterium
CATTTTTAGATAAGCCGTTACCAGGCTGTCTGCCTGACCAGCTTTAAAATGATGTTGAAACGGCAATACCCTGGGAGCATTTACGGTAGGGGACCGGCGTAAATAAAAGATAGTTGAGGTCTCATTTCCTGCAAAATCCGAAGCTATCAATGTGACCCTCTGAATGCGGTCCCTAAATAAAGGTATGATCCCATCAGTGTTTTGATGGCGATTTGCGGAAAGTCTAGTCCCAGGTAGAAGGAAACAGCGATGAATCCCCTCATGGGAAGAGACCATTCTTTTATAGTCGATATGCGTGTTGTAAAGATTCCGGTCTCGCGCATTGAGTGAGTCCAGAACGAGATTATAAATAGTGTCCTGATCCAGAATCAACGTTGCTGCATAAATGCCATTTTTATTGTATCCATTGTGTGGATCGTATGCTTCCAGCCCTAAACCAATTCGCCAGGCATCGATTTCCATGGTATCGTGTAAGCTAATTGCCTCCGGGGCAATCAGGCTACTATTGTAGGACATTAACTGATGATCCAACTGATAGATGGCAATTTTTTTTATGACCGGTTTGATCTTATCGCCTGTAAAGAAGCCATACAGGTCGGGATTTATGCTGATATCTGACCCTGTTTTCTTTAGTTCAAAATGTAAGTGAGGTCCGAACGAATAACCTGTAGAACCCATTTTGGCAATCAACTGCCCTCTTTTTACTGGAAACTGGTTTTCTGAAAATGGAATATCAAGGACAAATGACTTGTGATCTTTCTGCTGTTGATACACATATTCATTTAATTCCTTCGTAAATTCCTGGAGATGCCCATAGATAGATGTCAGGCCTGTTTTAGGATGACGGATAAATAGCGCTCTTCCGAATCCACCCTGGGAGATTTGAATTTCGGCAATGTAGCCGTCATCTATAGCAAAAACCGGATCTCCCCAGACACCATTTGCTGATTTGATGTCCAGACCACCATGAAAGTGATTACCCCGTAATTCGCCATAGGTGCCGGAAAGTCGAATCGGATGTGCTATCGGAGAGTGAAGGTTGAGTATATCAGGTGGTACTTGTGCCATCAAAGCGTAGTTAACCAATAGCGCTACGAGCTGCATCCAAAAGCGGTCTGAAATTTTGATTATAGACATATCTTCTTCAGAGCTTGTTCAATAGCTTCACTATAGTGTAGATTTCCTTCTTCAATCCGATTTTCCAATTCCTGCAACACGTAACCTTCTTTTTGCAATAAACGTTTCATTAAGAGATTTCTGATCTGATACACAAACCAGTATGCCGCTCTCTCTCTGGCATTCAGATCAAGATCAATCTTCTCTTTTATGGAAATTAGTTCCTCGCTGAGTGTATCGATACCCAGGTCTTCCGCTGCCGAGATCAGTAAAATATTGCTTTTGTCAGCAGGCCAAACTCCATCGAAAGCCGCCTTGGTTTTTTCGGCAATTAATTTTTGATCACCATCCCATTTATTCACCAACAGCAGGTCTGCGTTTTCAATAATTCCTTTTTTAATACCCTGTAATTCATCTCCCGCTCCCGGTTGCATCAGCAGGATGAAAATATCAGATAGATGCCTGGCCATGATTTCTGATTGACCTACTCCGACCGTCTCAATAATTATAAAATCAAAACCGGCTTCCTCGCAAAGTAAGGAGGCTTCAAAGGTCGCTCTTCCAATCCCTCCCAGCAACCCCTGCGTAGGAGAGGGGCGGATAAAGGCGTTAACATCTTTACCCAGTTTTAGCATTCTTGTTTTATCCCCCAATATACTTCCCTGAGACTGCAAACTACTGGGGTCGATAGCCAAAACCGCTACCTTAAATCCCGCTCCGGTAAAATGTGAACCCAGCTGATCGATAAAGGTACTCTTGCCAACTCCCGGTGACCCACTAACAGCAACCTTCAGGGCTTTTTTCTGATGCAATAAATGCTTTAAAAGTTGTCTTGTCATCTCCTGATCTGAATCTAAGGTACTCTCGACAAGGGTGATGGCACGACCCAGGGCAATTCGATCTCCCGATCTGATTTTTTCCAATAGCGACTCGATATCCATGGTAGCTCCTGTTAAGGAAATTAACGCTAATATATTTGTTATTTTAGTTATTTATAAATTGCTGTATAACAATTAATTATTTTTTGAATCTTTTAACAGAAATGCGTTCCAGATCCTGTCCTGGTTAATTATTTTTTAAGATGACCGTGTGTGGCGAAAAGTGAATCCTTTGAATAAAAGGAAACACTACCTTAGTTACGATTCATTAAGTCCTTATACAAAAATGGCCTTACTCGGGCGTTAGCAAAATGTGTTTTGATGCACCTCTGATGATTAGAGTGGAGGACCATTTTTGAGAATTTATGGGAGGAAGTAAGACTCAACGAAGATTAGTTATTATTGGTAACGAAATGATTATTCTGACGCTCTTGAAGAGTCTGTTCCTCCCATTTTCTTCCAGCATTTTAAAGCCATAGCTTCGGTGGCACTTTCAATTAGATAACTTCCCGCAAGTGGATCAATCCGGTGGCTATAATGGCCCTCATATTTTAATATATAATGAATATTTCTACTCAATCGTTGGTACGCTGCATAGAAAGGTACAGCAGGGTCACAACTGAAGCACATGGCATCTATGCCCCCGATGACTGCCGCCATTGCTTTAGTGGTTGATTTAATCAGGTTGGCGTTGAGGTCGGAGTCCTGTTCTGCAGTGATCATTGCATAGATGGCAGGATGCTTGTCAAGAGGTACATCGTATGCCTTCCATAGATTCATCAACAGGATTTTCAATGCCCGCAACTCCACAATTTGGGATAAGAAGTCATTAGAAATATTGATGAATATTCTCCATGTCTCTGTGTTTTCTCTTGTGTGCAAAAGATGTTCGTTCACCTGAGACAGCAACGAAATAAGTCGATCACTAGATGGAACCAACAGTGTCGATTCTGCATATTGCCAGGAATAAGAGACATCTTTAGCCGGTCGCTTGTCGGTTGATGAATTGATTTTAATGAATGTTCCTGTACCGGGTTGACCCATTAATTGGTCTAAGCTATGTTCGGACAAAAAAAGGCAGGAATCTTCCGGAAGGGCATGGAGATCGATACAGGAGAG
This sequence comes from Saprospiraceae bacterium, assembly GCA_020437045.1. Taxonomy (GTDB): domain Bacteria; phylum Bacteroidota; class Bacteroidia; order Chitinophagales; family Saprospiraceae; genus JABDMH01. Next base: position 3,114 of record JAGQWV010000498.1, read on the forward strand.
ATCCGGTGATTCAGCTAGATCAAAAATATATTCATCAATTTCAAACTGCTGCAACTCTTTTAGTTGATCCAGTTTGCTGACAGACATTCGCTCGACAATTCGCCAATTTTGAGTGGGATTCCAAACGATCGGATCACGATGTAGTGAGGTCGTCGACAATGCAGGAATATCGAGGTCAGCTTCAATCTTCCAGTCAAGGCTTCTTTTTCCGATTTCACTTTCTACCTGTTGCCACCATTGCGTTGCATCCGCTATCTCAAATTGATCAAGTAAGTCGGTAAAGTGGTGTTCAGTCATAACGGTTTGTCAGGCCAGAATAGGAAAAGGGCATCAAAATTCGCTGATAAAATTAGGAAAAAGGATATTGACATCTCCCTACACACCAGCATTTCTAAAAAGTAATATCACAAGAACGACTGGAAGTAAACATTTTCATACCAAAAGCGTTATATTTGCAGCTTAGATTAAATCTAAATAAACTTAGTACAGTATGGCTCAGAGGTTGATTTACCTGGATAATAATGCAACGACTCCGACAGATCCGAGAGTGGTTGAAACGATGGTACCCTATTTTTTTGAGAAGCATGGAAACGCTGCCAGTCGAAGTCATCCCTTTGGTTGGGAAGCTGAAGAGGCTGTAGATTACGCTCGCGAACAAGTAGCAGCATTGGTCAATGTAGATCCCAAGGAGATCATCTTTACCAGTGGTGCCACAGAGTCTGATAATCTGGCCCTCAAGGGAGTGTTTGAAATGTATCGTCGTAAAGGAAACCATATCATAACGGTAAAGACCGAGCACAAGGCAGTACTTGATTCCTGCCAGCGATTGGAAAAAGATGGTGCGGAGGTAACCTATCTGGATGTAAAATCCGATGGTTTAATTGACTTGTCAAAACTGGAGGCAGCGATTAAAGATACCACTATACTTGTTTCGGTGATGTGGGCGAATAATGAGACAGGGGTAATACAGCCAATGAAAGAAATTGGTGAAATATGCGCTAAACATGGAGTGCTGTTTATGTCTGATGCGACGCAGGCAGTGGGAAAAATCCCGGTTGATCCCAAGGAAATGGGTATTCATTTAATGGCCTTCTCCGGCCATAAGATGTATGGACCTAAAGGAGTGGGAGCATTATTTGTGAATAGAAAATCACCCCGGGTAAAAGTGACGGCACAGATGGATGGTGGTGGCCATGAACGTGGTATGCGTTCAGGAACGTTGAATGTACCCGCAATCGTTGGCTTTGGTAAAGCTGCCGAATTAGCCAAGAAGGAGATGGATCAGGATGCAGCCCGGTTGAGCAAACTGCGTGACAAGTTGGAAAAATCACTGATGGCTAAATTGGAGGAGGTATATATCAATGGAAATCCGGATCATCGAATGCCACATGTGACCAATTTGTCATTTAAACATGTGGAAGGAGAAGGATTGATGATGACTTTTAATCAGAATATTGCGTTGTCTTCCGGATCTGCCTGTACTTCCGCTTCATTGGAGCCATCGTATGTTTTGATTGCCATGGGATTAGGAGATGACCTGGCTCATAGCTCTTTAAGATTTAGCCTGGGCAGGTTTACGACCGAAGATGATATTGACTATACCATTGAGGCAATCGCCAAGGGTGTCAATCATATGCGAGATTTAAGTCCCATTTGGGAAATGTATAAAGAAGGCATCGATCTGGAATCAGTCGAATGGTCTGAGCATTAAAAAAATTAAAATTAGGAGTGATATGGACAATACAAAAAAAGTTTTAGAACACTTTAAAAACCCTAAAAACGTAGGTACTCTTGATAAGAGTAAAAAGAATGTGGGAACCGGATTGGTTGGGGCCCCTGAGTGTGGTGACGTGATGCGATTACAAATCGAGGTTGATGAAACCACGAGTGTGATCAAAGATGCCAAGTTTAAGACATTTGGGTGTGGATCTGCAATCGCTTCCAGTTCGCTGGCTACAGAATGGTTAAAAGGCAAAACCATCGATCAGGCAATGGCTATTGACAATATGGACATTGTAGAAGAACTTGCCTTACCACCGGTAAAAATCCACTGTTCGGTACTGGCCGAAGACGCTATCAAGAGTGCAATCAAAGATTATCGAGTGAAGAATGGCATTGAAGTAGGTGATGCTGAAGAGAAGGTAAATGCCTAAATAAAGTAGTAGATCATGATTTTCATTGCAGATAGTGCAAAGGCAAAAATCGATGAACTAAAAGCTTCCTCCCATGTGACCGATGATCACTTTATCAGAGTTTCCGTCGTCAGTGGAGGCTGCAGTGGTTTGTCATATAAGATGGATTTTGACGACGAGGAGCGGGAAAATGATCAGGTTTTCGAGGATAAGGGAATCAAAATTGTCACCGATTTAAAGAGCTTTCTCTATCTATTTAATTCAACCTTGGAATTTTCGGGTGGTTTGGACGGTAAAGGTTTTCATTTTGTCAATCCAAACGCTACGCGAGAGTGTGGTTGCGGAGAAAGTTTTGCCGTTTAAATATCCCAGGGAAATCGGATGGTCTGCACGGCAAAAGACGGATTTTGTCCGGATTGGCTTATTTTTCGTTGAATTCTCAGCAATTCATTCCATTTAACCATCCGCTCGCTACGGGCAAATGACCCCACCTTGAGTTGCCCTGCACCGGTGGCCACCGCCAGATGGGAGATGAAAGTATCTTCTGTTTCTCCTGACCTGGCCGAGATCACAGGACGCCAACCTGCTTCCTGGGCAAGATGTATACATTGTAAAGTTTCAGTAACGGTTCCAATCTGATTTAGCTTTATGAGAATACTATTGGCTAACTTTTGCTTGATCCCTTGCTGTAAAAGCCTCTGATTGGTCACAAAAAGATCATCACCAATGAGTTGAAGCTTGTCACCCCACTTTTCCGTAAAAGTGCTCCAGGCAATATGATCTACCTCTGAAAAGGGATCCTCAATAGAACATACCGCATATTTGTTTATCCAATCGTCGAGGACCTGGGCAAATTGGGTGGCAGAAAGATATCGATCTTCTAATTTCAAGTGATACTTCCCATCCGTATAAAATTCAGTCGCCGCAATATCAAGGCTGATGGATATGTCCTTACCCGGTATATATCCGGCTCTCAAAATGGATTCCTCCAGTATAACAAATACCTCCGTATTACTGTCGAAGGTGGGCCAATATCCTCCCTCGTCGGCAAGTCCGGCCATCTGTCCTCTTTCTTTCATAAGCTGACCCGCCGCCTGATATACATCAAAGGTCATCTGATAACATTGCATGAGATTTTCTGCACCGGTACAAATGACCATAAAATCCTGAAGATCAATGCGTCCGGCACTATGTGCTCCGCCACCAAAAATCTGAATTTCCGGAAGCGGAATTATATGGGCTGATGGATCCGGATTTAAACTTTCAAATAGGGGCAGATTTTTGCTCTGGGCCACTGCATGGGCATAAGCCATGGAAACCGCTAAAATCGCATTGGCTCCAAATCTTGATTTATTAGCAGTGCCATCCAGGTCAATTAACAACTGATCTAACCTTTCCTGATTATTGACCCCACTCTTTAAAACTGCGGTTTGGATACTTGTTTTTATATGATTAATGGCCAAATGAACAGATTTTCCTCCAAATAGCTGAGGATCTCCATCTCGAAGTTCCAGAGCCTCAAAGGTGCCGGTGCTGGCACCGGAAGGTACGATCGACTTGCCAGATGCACCATTATCCAATTCACAAATGCATTCAATCGTGGGATATCCCCGGGAGTCAAATACCGTATATGCATCGATGGATTTTACCTTTAAAGATGCTTCATCTACCATTGATATATCTTCTTGACGTACGAAATAAAGTCTTCACTATTGGCCGAAGGTAAAAGTTTGTATACGATCTCACGAATGCTGCCTTGTTGATCCGAATTAAGATATTCTACTGGTGATTTACCATCGACTCTGGCCAACATCAGCATTAAGAGCAGCCGGCTTGTGCGCATAGCCATATCCGAAGCACCAACATCGTTGATGAGGTCGAAGTAGGTGGTCCATGCTCTGGTGATCAGATCAATATGGGCTTTTGTACTGGAGCTCATAAATACATCTTTGAGAATCAGATGGTTCATCAGGAATGCCAGGTCAAATGCCGGATCTCCAAAGTTGGCCACTTCATGATCCAACAAGACCACTCTTGCCGGACTTACTAAAATATTTTTTGGACTAAAATCTCCATGTACCAACGTTTCGCGATGGTACTTGAGGCGGTTGCTTTCGTTTTCAAACAAGTACTTTAAATTCGGATTTCTAATACCGGTAGTGACCAAATAAGGTTCGATACGCAAACTGAAGAAATTATCAGAATAGTCAAATAGTGCTTCCACATCTGGATTTGACCGCGAATGATTGTGGATGTCAGCCAAGAGCTTGATCACACGAAAAACATCTTCCTCTACCCATTCGCCATCTAGGAGTTTAGATTTCCAATTCGCTAAAGGAGATGCCAAATACTCCATGATGAAATAGGGACTTGCTTGATTGCGATAGATGATCCTGGGCACAGCATCGGATCGGAAGGTACCCACATATTCGATAAATGCCTGTTCGGCAAAGTTGCGGGATACATCGGCTTCCCAAAGGTCTTTTACTTTTAGCTGCTCTCTGGCTTCTTTCAAAACATATTGGTGAGGTCCGTTGCTAATCAGTTTGATATCGGAAGAAACGCCTCCTTCCAGGTCTTGCAGCTCAACAGGTAAGTGGGAGTCGATGAGACCCTCTTCCTGGAGAAAATGAATTATTTGATCAATATCAGTATGCACCACTAGTCTTTATTCTGAAACCCCTGGTATCCAGTTAGAAAAGAATCCAAGTCATGTAGTATAAAATGGTCAAGACTCCACTCCACTTCCGTTAGCAATCTCGAGAACTCCATTTTTAAAACATAACTAAAAGCTCTTTCTTGCTGCTGACGATTTTCATGAGAAACATCAACCACCTCTAATTGGTAAAGATCCCCCTCATAATCATTTAATATCTGAAATTCATGGGACGAAATATTCCGGTAGAGAACTCCGGATACACTGTGTTTTTCCGACGGAAGAATACCTGGATATCGCTCATGCCGGATTAATCCCCTTCTATATCGAAGCAAAGTTACTGGTTCACCTTCCAGGGGCCTTTTTAATAAACTGGATATAATTTCCGGCACCATTAACGTACCGTAGGTAAAAAGTGAACCGTCTTCGATCATTTAATTGCCGCTTGATCGTCGAAAATACAAAACTTCATCCCAGTTGAAGATGGATCCTTGAAGGAGAATCTGGAAGAAGTACCAGGCGGGATTACACAAAACTGCAGACCTGAAAAATATTATTCAAGAACGTATTGGCATTGCTCTCGAAATGAACGTTCGAGAAGTTGTTATGAAGCTTTATCTGACTTGATCGTTACTACAGTCCTTAATTTTGCAGATATTTTCCTGCCTTTATACTTTCTCTTTAATGCTTCCTGCAGAACTGGCATGATTTCTAATCTTGGCTGGCTGGCCATAATATCGGATCCTCCCTCCCGAGGAAGCATTGGCATCCAAGGCGTCAGACACACTAAATGTAGCCATTCCCCCCGATGAGGCGTCGGCTTGTACGTTTTGGGCGTGCAGATCTTCACCATGCAGGATTCCTCCTGATGAAACATCAACTTGTAAAGATGAGGTACCTCCCTCGACATCCAGAATACCTCCACTCGAGATATCGATCGACAATTCACTGCTACTAACCTGTATATCCATACGGCCTCCACTGGAACCTCTAAGGGCAAGACTTTCTGACTCAATTATATTTTGGGCTTCCAAATTAGCACCAGAAGAAACATGAATGACATTAATTGAACGGTAATAAATTGTGACTTTCGCCTTGCGATGACGATTATTGCCGTGCCATTTATTCCTATCGTCAAATCTGATTTTCAACCGCGAGTCTTTCACTTCAGTAATTACTTCCTCCACGTCGCCATTCTCTATTTCTACATTAGCCTTTGTTTCAGAGGATTTGATCAGGATTACATGAATCCCCGCCGCTGCCGAAACTTCTTGAAAATCAGACAATATTCGTGTTTCTTCCGCTTTTAGAACTTGACTAACGGCTAAGACGAATAGAAGTAAGATAAATCTCATAGTGCTTGCTTTTATACTTTATAGACGATCATCGACCGGAATAGTTGCATCTGACTTAATAATCACTCTGTGATATAACCCTCATATCTTGCCATCCAATAAGCTACCAGGAAATAGGTGCCTGAAACCTCACTGGATCCATTGCCGCCAGCATCTAACCGACGAGGATTCGTATTCCATCGAAATATTTGATTTTCCGGAGTCGGAATGGGATCTACTGCCTGAGCTTTCCGACCCCGGTCGATAAGTGGATCATGAGTGAGATCCCAACGATGACTATTATTCATGGTCCAATCGATGAGATCCAGGGGATATAGCTGGAGTTCTCTTACGGCGGTTTCTAAATTACAATCCCGGTTCAGCATCGCACTCGCCATAATATTCCAAACCGGCATGTGATCATCCTGGACAGCGGTCCAGGTTCTCGCCAGGCTTTGGATATATTTCGGTCGAAGTGGATCATCTGATCCATACTTCAGAAGACCATAGTAGGGAAAGAAATTAAGGATGTCATCGGAATGACTTGTTTCATAGGGGCCGTAAATTTTAGCCTGCACGGCATTGTCTGCGTATCCTTCACTTTCGGTAAGATATTGATAAGCAGTTTTAAATGCCTTTTTGTCGGTGAAATGGATGGCTGTGCGTAAGAACGAGAGAATTTGGAGGGAGTTTAATCCCTTTTCATAGGACCAATTGGGTGAGTGATTTAGAGAATCAGGATTCCAAATCCCCCACCGCGTCGGTTTACCATCGGCATCAATCAGTTGAAAATCATGGTCAATAATGTTCGTCACAATACGGTCGATCAAAGCAATAGCTCGTGTTTTAAGTTCTCCCTCTGCTACGTAATCAATAAAAAGGGAGATCGAAAATAGATGTCCGGTGATTTCATCAGAACTGGTGTCATCCAACCATTGCCATTTTCCATCTGCT